>NZ_JBMKHJ010000042.1:23516-38228 GCF_049237265.1 Enterobacter cloacae complex sp. IR5384
CCTGCACCGCAGGGCTCCAGCTGTCAGCAGTCCATCAGCCAGCGGTGCGCTTTTGAGGCCGCTGCCGCCGCTTTAAAGATGTAGCGCTTGTCTCCCTTCAGCGCTTTCAGCCAGGACGCGATATAGCTTTCATGCTGCACCTCTCCCGTAATCCCCAAATCCGCCAACAGAAACGCGCTGCCCAGCTCGGCGATCAGTTCCTCAAACGCATACGCCTCAGAGCCAAACTTATTGCCTTTTTCACGATTGAGGCGGGACGCTGCACCCGTCCAGTGAACCAGCTCATGCAGGCCGGTGGCGTAGAAGTTCGCCGCGTCCGCGAAGCGGAACCGCTCCGGCAGGACGATTTCATCGGTGGCCGGACGATAGAACGCCTTTACGCCCTGCTCGGTGATTTTTGCCCCGCTCCGGGTCATGAGTGCTTCCGCCTGCGGCAGCGGATCGAAACCGGCAACCGGCTGCGGCACGCTCTCGATGCTCAGGCCGTCGATTTGCTCCACGTTAAACACGGTAAAGGCTTTCAGCATCGGGATTTTTTCGATTTCCCCGTCCTCGTCCTCTTTCTCCAGCGTCTTGTAAAAGATGGCCGTCGTGCCGTGTTCACCTTTACGAACCTGGCCGCCCAGCTCCTGCGCCTGTTTGTAGGTCAGCCAGCGCTCGTCCTGAAAACCCTGTTTTGCCGCACTACACCACAGCAGCATGATATTAATTCCGCTGTATGTCGTGCCGGTGCTGAAGTTGGCCGGTAATCCCACCGCTGCGCCGTTGCGAACCCACGGACACACCCACGGCTTAACGCCGCTTTCCAGGGCTGCAATGATGCTGTCCGTTACTGTCTGGTAAAGGTCTGTTTTGACTGCGCCAGCACGGGCTTTGCTTTTGCCCCTGGAAAATTTCGTTTTTGAGGAGCCTGACTGCTCCAGCGGGGATACGCTGGTCGCCTGTGAAGCTTTAGGGGCGGTTGTCTGAGTGTGCAGGTTCATCGTCATGGCTGTTTCTCCGTCAGTGTGAATTTCGTCTTCGTATCGCCTGACGGTTCGGCCTGCCCGGAGTCGTTCTGGTCAGCAAGGGCGCGCAGCGTGCCATTTACCCTTGCTGTCCAGGTTGTGACGGGGGACGATTACCGGAAGCTGATACGCAGGAGAAAGGCATCACAGGAGAAAATGACGATGTGCACACCCGGACTTACCGCCCCTTTAGCTGCACGGGTGAAACTGCCCTTCAGCGTCCGGGAGGACGGGTAAAAAAAGCACTGACGACGTCAGTGCTGCCTTTGTGACATGCGGTGTTACACTGCCTCTGCCGGTCAGTTCGCCCTTCCTGAAACCGGGGGCGGTTTGTTTTCGGGGACGTTCTGACCGGCTATCCCCCCATCACTTGCAGAAATTTCACCGCCCCTTATACTGTATGCATATGGGTCTTCCCCGATCATGGTGGGAAGGCTCAGAACGCCATATTCAGCTTTCCGTAGTGGAACATCACCCCCAGTTTAAAGCGCTCCCGGTTTCGGTATCCCCTGGCTTTTATCCTCAGCAGCCTGATCTTGCTGTTAAGTGCCTCCGCATTTCCGTTTGAGACACTGTGTCGCATCGCATTCAGGATCCCCTACAGCCTTTTTCCTATCGTTTTCGCGGCATTTTTCATCATGGGAACGTCACTGTTAGCCGCCAGCGCCAACCATCTCTGCCAGTCACTCCGTCTTTCCTCGCTCCATGGCCTGTTCCAGATATCCTTTGCCAGCTCTTTCAGCGCCCAGCACTGGCTCGTCAGCTTCATCTGTGCACGCAGCCACATCAGCTTTTCCTGCCGGGATTCGGTCATCCACTTATCGCTGTACTGCCACAGGAAGCGGGTTCCTTTTGCCTGGTGTCGGCTTTCAACAGGGAGGTGCGGATGTTCATTCTGACGGGTTTTATCAACTACCTCGCCCAGTTGCTTCGCCACATGGAAGCGGTCAAAGGCGATTTTCTCAACCGCACTGGGTAAGTGGATACGCGCTGCTCTTATATAGCCCGCGTTCATGTCCATTGAGAGCGTTTTGATAGCCAGCAACTGCCCATCAGTGAGCGTGCGAAGATAGCCGGCAAGACTCTCTGTGCCGCGATCATCCGTTAAGGCCAGCGCCCGACCATCGCGATCGGAGATCACCGTTATGTAACGATGTCCTTTTTTAAAGGCGACCTCATCCACATTCATATGACGGGCGGATAATGGCTTTTTTATCCGGGCAAGACCTCGCTTAACTGCCCGGGTCATAATGCCGTCAACCGCATTCCAACTGAGCTTAAGTTGCTTCCTGACAGCATCAACGGTGCTGATTTTCAGCCATGAGAGAACGAACGATTCGAATAGCAACGTATACCGGCTTCCGGGGCCAGCCCACGGAACAGGCAACGTCAGGCAGCCATGCTCCGGACACATAATTCGTGGAACATCGGCTTCAACAATAGTGGTGAACTGGCAGGTATCAAGATGGCGCCATTTACGATGACGGTGATCGTGAACAGAACAGGATTTACCGCAGGTCGGACAGGCTAGCCGGGTGTTTTCAGCGATCTCAATAGTGACAGTAACAGAACCGGCATTTTCATCGAGAGAAAGGGACTTTACCTGCCACGGATCGGACAGGTTGAGAATATGAGCGTAGAGGGACTTTTCGTCCATGGCGGTGACCTCTGGCGATTAAATACACCATTATCATGCCTTCAGCCACCACAACAAGGGAAGACCCATGCATATACAGTTTTAAGCGAGGGAAAAAACGATGAAGTTCATTCCTGCAGTATCAGAAGCCAGCATAGTAAAAATTCCTTTGTTCACAGAGCGATGCCCTGCGGGTTTTCCGTCACCGGCAGCAAACTATACTGAGTCTGAACTGGATCTGAATGAGTACTGCATTCACCGGCGCCACTCCACCTATTTTGTCAGAGCGATTGGCAACTCAATGACTGATATTGGCCTCTATTCCGGCGATCTGATGGTCGTGGATAAAGCAGAACAGCCGCGGCACGGGGATATTGTTATCGCGGAAATTGAGGGTGAATTTACGGTAAAACGCCTGCTTCTGACGCCGCGGCCAGCCCTGCAGGCGATGAACCCGGACTTCCCTTCCCTGTACCCGGATCCGGAAACTCTGCAAATTTTCGGCGTGGTGACGGCCTTCATTCATAAAACCCGGAGGGCAGACTGATGTTCGCCCTGGCAGACGTCAACTCCTTCTACGCCAGTTGCGAGAAGGTTTTCAGGCCGGATTTGCGCGGCAAACCTGTCGTCGTTCTCAGTAACAACGATGGCTGCGTTATTGCCCGGAGTGCTGAAGCCAAACGGCTGGGTATAAAGATGGGAACCCCCTGGTTCCAGCTCAAAGAGGCGCAGTTTCCTGAAAAACTGTACGTTTTTTCCAGCAACTACGAGCTCTACGCGAGCCTGAGTAACCGTGTGGTCGCCCTGCTGGAAGAGCTGTCGCCCCGCGTCGAACAATACTCAATTGACGAATGTTTCCTGGATGCCCGGGGAATTAGCCACTGTATGGATCTGGAGGATTTTGGCAGGCAGCTGCGTGGGCATGTTCTCAGTGGAACCGGACTGACGATCGGTGTCGGCTTCGGCGCCACAAAAACACTGGCCAAATCGGCGCAGTGGGCGTCAAAGGAATGGCCACAATTCAGTGGGGTGCTGGCGCTGTCGCCCGAAAATCCACGCAGAACGGCAAAATTACTCAGCCTGCAGCCGGTGGAAGAAATCTGGGGCGTGGGGAACCGGATAGCGAAAAAGCTGCACGTTATGGGGATCACCACCGCCCTGCAGCTGTCGCTGACGAACCCTACATTTATCCGGAAAAACTTCAACGTAGTGCTGGAGCGCACGGTACGTGAGCTGAACGGCGAGAGTTGCATTTCGCTGGAGGAAGCGCCGCCGCCGAAACAGCAGATTGTCTGCAGTCGCAGCTTCGGGCAGCGGATCACCACCTACGGAGAAATGCGCCAGGCCGTCTGCCAGTATGCCGAGCGCGCGGCGGAAAAGTTGCGCGGTGAGCGACAGTACTGCCGGCATATCAGCACCTTCATCAAGACATCCCCTTTTGCGGTTAATGAGCCGTATTACGGTAACGTGGCCACGGAAAAACTGAACACCCCTACCCGTGACACCCGGGACATTATCGCGGCAGCGGTCAGGTCTCTGGACAGGATATGGCTCGATGGCCACCGCTACGCAAAAGCGGGGATAATGCTCAATGATTTCAGTCCGAACGGCGTCGCGCAGCTGAATCTGTTCGATGACGTGCAGCCACGGCCGCACAGCGATGCGCTGATGAAGGTACTCGACGGCATTAATCATTCCGGACTCGGGAAAGTCTGGTTTGCCGGACGGGGTATTGCGCCGGACTGGCAGATGAAACGGGAGATGCTGTCACCGGCATATACCACACGCTGGAAGGAGCTGCCGGTTGCCCGTTTCTGACCGTTGAAATGACAGAAGGGACTTGCCGCCAGAGCTTACTTTACCGATCATACAGGTGACTTGTCTCAGGGGGGAACCATGACAAATATCATTCTGTGTGATGTGACTGCCAGCGTCAGCGAACTTAAAAACGATCCGGTGGCCACCGCCAGTGCCCGCGGCGGCTACCCGGTCGAGATAATTGACCGTAACCGCCCTGTTTTTTATTGTGTGCCCGCGGCTTTGTATGAACAAATGCTCGATGAGCTGGACGAAAAAGACCTGGTGCAAACGATAACAGAACGTCAAAACCAGCCGCTGCGTGAAGTGGATCTCAATCAGTATCTGTGATGTGCTCCGGTGCGAGGAGCAAGGAATGTATTAAGCCAATGTTAAGGAACAATATGGGTAGCAAAATCGCAGGTGTGGTTTTCTTATACTTCGCTGTCTGGGGAATGGCTTCAGTGATTGAATTGCAGTACTGGCGTAACGCTGATACCTATCCTGTCTGGCTGACAAAACATCTCCGGATCTCTCCTGAAAATAACGACAAGAGCCTGATAAGGATAGAAATGGAAACCTTTGACAAGGTATGTGGTGATAAAAGGGGCCTCCTTGCCGTCACCCAAAAACAAAACGGTATGTTTATGCGCTGTGATGATTCCCCCGGTTTTTTTTCATGGTTCAGCGGCGTTTACAAAGTCAATTAATCAGATAACGTGTTGCACTTTCAATATGTTACCCACATGGTTATCCCCCGTTACTGTGGGTAATCAATATATTGTGTCTCTGGCAGCTGCTTTTCCTACCATATGTTGTCCCTGCCCGTTCTATTTTGTGATCGGACAGTGTGAAAAACGACATCACAGTGGAGACGCTGCTGACGGGATGATGTTCATCCAGGGTCGTAAGATCGGCCGGTACTGGTTACCCGCCGGACGAAGGGCCGGCCAACGCGCAGCGTCGGTAGCTGGCTTTAAAAATGCTGGCGGAAATTTAAAGATGAAGCCGCATACTCTGCGAAATTTTGCAAATTTCACTCAACATGCTTCGTTCAGATCCCAACAGAGCTTTCACCATCGCCTGTAACAGCCGTCCTGCTGCGTGATTACTCCGCTCAACGGGTTGCTGGCGACAAGCCAATACCTGTTCGTGACAGGCATTGATTGAACCGTTGTCCCTAACTAATAATGTGCCGACGATACAGGTGGGACCGTGGTCCCAGGCAGATAAGCTGACCGACGACGCAGGTGGGACCGTGGTCCCAGGGAGATAACCTGAGCGGCGATACAGGTGGGACCGTGGTCCCAGAGAGAATATTCAGGCCAGTTATGTTTTCTGGCCTGTGAGAAAGGAAATGAAGTAAAGGGAGATCACCGTAGACTAAAGCGTGTCCGCATCAGACTCCTGGTTTCTCAAGCTCCTTAAGAATGGCTTCTATTTTCTCTATACACTCCGCAGGAATGCGGGACCTATCCAGGTTAAGCACCATTTTATCGCCCTTATACAATGCTGTTGCCCCTGGAGCAAACTGATGACGTGAGCTCAGATTAACTCTTGATGCGGGAGATTGTTTCAGTACGGATGTTAAAAGACTAATGACCTCTTCAGCTTCAAAGATTAGTCCCGCTTTCTTCTGATCGTGGAGAGTCTCAGCCTGCTGCTTCAGTAATTCTTCTTTATCTGCAAAAGCCTTCTGAAGGGCTTCACCTGACCGGGCAGACAGTTCTCCAGGATGTGCAAACAGGGCAACAACGGATTTAGGCAATTTGGCCGTATTGATACAGCGGGTAATGATCTTACGAGAGATGTTTTCCGCATCGGCAAGCGCAGAAATATTTCCTGCAAACTCATTCTGCAGCCGGCTTGTATAACGCAGGCCACGTTCATAAGCACTCGTCGGCCGATAATCGTTACCCAGTCGGGACAATGCAGCCATCTGCTCATCGTCCAGTTCACCAACCAGAACGCGATAATCACTTTCCGTCAGGATTGCGGCTTTACGGCGACGGCTGCCGTCGGCAATTTCTATGACATCAGAAACCCGGCGGCCGAAAGCTGGAGTCTGCTGACCGGTCAGTAAAAATGAAGGAATGAGATCATCCAGAGCATCTTCGGTAAGTAGTTCCTGATCGCGCTCATTGCCTGACCATACGCGTGAAGCGCTCTCAACAGAGTCTCCCCGGAGCACCTCAA
This sequence comes from Enterobacter cloacae complex sp. IR5384, assembly GCF_049237265.1. Classification (NCBI taxonomy): domain Bacteria; kingdom Pseudomonadati; phylum Pseudomonadota; class Gammaproteobacteria; order Enterobacterales; family Enterobacteriaceae; genus Enterobacter; species Enterobacter cloacae complex sp. IR5384. The sequence continues at coordinate 30,153 of NZ_JBMKHJ010000042.1, forward strand.
GGGTAAATTTCACTTCCCGTCCACATACCGGAAGAGAGATTGCATTACCGCGGGCCATAGCACCCACGCGCGCAATTAATGAATCCACCATCGGCGCGGCCGGCGCCGGTGATGAAGTATCTTCAGTCGATTGACTATGTGTGGTATGTCTTGGAATGACAGGAGCACGCTTCATTATCTAATCTCCCAGCGTGGTTTAATCAGACGATCAAAAATCTCATTGCAAACAGGCTCCCAGATAGAGAGGGCATTACGCCAGGCACCGGTTGAAGAACGTTGATCAATAGCCTGTTCAAAAACGGTTCTCATACGGATCTGACCTTTACCGACTTCATCCGTTTCGCGCACAACATTTTTAAGGACCATGCTTCCCCAGGCATCCCGAATTTGTTCTTCCATCCACGGGGACTGTGAGCCATTATTATTACTGTATTTGGTAAGCAGAATACGGACATCTGGCTCGAAGCCTTTAAGATCCACGTTCTTAAGCAGGTCACGAAGCATATCGAAAAACTGCAGTGCGGAGGTGTAGTCGAACAGCTCTGCCGGAGTAGGGACAATCAGAACATCAGCAGCGCATACAACATTTATCGTACCGATACCAAGGTTGGGTGCACTGTCGATAACTATCACGTCATAATCATGAGCGACAGTTTCAATGGCCAGACGGAGCATCAGGTGCGGGTCAGCAGGTAATTTGCCTTCGTCAAATTTCCCCATCAGCTCGGTTTCAATGCGGTGCAGTGCCAGACAGGACGGGATGATATCAAGGCCAGGCCAGCAGGTGGGCTTTATAGCGTAGCTGGCGTCATCCTTTTCCCCAAGATAAAAGGGCAGGAGAGTGTCCTCAGCATGAATATGAAGATCGGGCACCCATCCGTGATACATAGAAGCAGTTCCCTGTGGGTCATTGCCTTCAACAAGCAGAACACGGAGTCCTTTCAGAGCAAGATCCTGAGCCAGGTGAACGGATACTGAGGTTTTGTAAACACCACCTTTGTGAGCTGCAACGCCAATCACCGGCGGAAACGCATCTTCAGCACGGCGCAGTCGTGTACCAAATACATCCCGCATGTGATTGATTTGTTCGATGGTATAACCAACGCGTTGCTCAACTCTCCCACGGGTTTCCATATCAGGGTGCGGCAGCCGGCCAGCTTTCTCGGCATCCCTGATAGCCTGAGATGACACGCCAACTAAATCTGCCGCTTCACCAATCCTCCAGCGCCGGGTTATTTTCCGGGCTTCCGGACTGTCATCATTAAACTGTGCAATGGCGATTGCTTTCGTCATTTCATGACCAGCACTTATGCACTGGTTGAGTGTATCCATGAGTCCCATACTGAACATCCTTTAATCATCACTTTGCATTATTTTATTAAATCTTGGAATTTATTGCAAAGCAACAATAAAATCGCAAAGCACACGAAAAAGTGCAAAGTGAACCACATTGGGTAATGAAAGAACGCAGGGGATTACAAAAGAGTACATACCGCAGTCAATATTAATCACTGCCGCTCGCCGCAGTAAGCGATCTCACACAGTGAGAAAGCGGCGAGGAAGCGGAAAATCACAGAACTCACAGATTGCACGTACGTCGGGTTGCTAAAGATGACTCGGGATCAGCCAGTTATAATGAAATTGACTGCGGTATGTAATATATTGACTATGGTATGATGCTTACCGCATCTGTAGGAAAGACGACTCAGCATACCGCAGTCAATGTTTCATTGTTGTACCTGTAGATCTCAATCTTCCAGAGCGTATTCAGGAAAATCAGGCCAGGGGTCTGGATATCTGGTGTGGCGCTTCCGGCCTTGTATCTGGGTTATTCATGGTCTCGATCCAATAATTGATCCCAAGGAGATCATAGTGAGATCCAAAAGAGATCCCCGGATCGCTCCAGCATGCGCTGTAACTGGCTTTAACGTTTGTCTGGATCGACTGCGGAATGTAAAATGTTGACTGTTATATGCATAATCTAATACTGTGATATGCAACGGTATTTACTGAGGTATGTATATCCGTTGACTGCGATACGTATTACTACATCCTTTTGTGGATAACCGTTGAGGATCAAGATGACGAGCGAAAATAATAGCTTACTTCTGAACCTTCAGGAAGTTGATAAGACAACCGGTGAAGTTGTTAAGCTGGATGTCAACAGCACCAGTACCGTGCAGCCAGTAGCGCTCATGAGACTCGGTCTCTTCGTCCCAACTCTGAAATCAACAGGGAAGAGCAAGGCGAACCGGAAAAACGTTACAGACGCGACTGAGGAGCTTGTACAGCTGGCCATTGCCAAAAGCGAAGGATACACTGACGTTAAGATCACCGGTTCGCGTCTTGATATGGACACGGATTTTAAAGTCTGGCTGGGGATAATTCGCTCCATGTCGGAGTATGGGGTAAAAAGTGACACCCTGGAACTGTCGTTCGTCGAATTCGTTAAGATGTGCGGATTTGACTCCCGTCGTTCAAACAAAAAAATGCGCGATCGCATCAGTAATTCCCTGTTTAAACTCGCCTCGGTTACGCTGAAGTTCCAGAGCGAGACCAAAGGATGGACCACCCATCTGGTGCAGTCAGCCTATTATGACATCAACGAGGATATCGTTGAGATCAAGGCTGAACCTAAGCTGTTTGAGCTTTACCACATGGACAGAAGGGTACTGCTGCGGCTGAAAGCCATTGACGCCCTGCAGCGCAAGGAATCAGCCCAGGCGCTTTATACCTACATCGAAAGTCTTCCCCAGAATCCTGCACCTATTTCCATGAAACGGATGCGTGACCGGCTGAATCTCACCTCAAATGTCTATACACAGAACCACACGGTGCGTAAGGCGATGGAGCAGCTGCGTGATATTGGTTATCTGGATTACACCGAGTTTAAACGTGGCCGAGCCACCTATTTCAGCGTGCATTATCGCAACCCCAAACTCATCAGTAGTCCTGTGAAGGTTCCGCGCAAAGAGGAAGAAGAGAAGGCGCCAGAGCAAAATTATGACGAAGTCATTAAGGCGCTGAAGGCTGCTGGCATCGATCCTCTTAAACTGGCTGAAGCCCTCTCAGCGATGAAGCCAGAAAATTGACTGCGATATGCATATCATGACTGCCGTATGCCGCTAAGGACATTCCATTGACTGTGATATGCATCACGCATACCGCAGTCAATATTTATTCTCTATCATGTCTGCCCGGATCGAACAATATTGACTGTCATATGTGATTTCGGGTCATGATACGCAGATATTGACTACGGAATGCGGGTTTAATGGGGGTAATCCCTGGTCTGTTCACCATTCCATGGGGGATAACATGCCACAGTCAATTTTTCAGTAACGCTCTATATCCCTTACGAAAATCTCAATCGGGTGCTGAGACGGTCATGTTACCTGACGGTATCCGTTCCCCTGTGTACTGCAGGTTTAGCCCGGCAGGATGAGACTGCAGCTGTCTGTATAACCCGGCGCCAGCTTCACACTGTTAAATGCGATCAGGAAACGGGAGCCGAATGGCAGAAAGGTGTTGGCTAGGGAAGGTGCGAATAAGCAGGTTATTTCTTCCCAAGCTGACTCGCTGATTAAAATTTCGCGGATCTGGGCCGATTTTTTTCCCGCAAACACATCGAATCAGCCTATTTAGGGGTCAGTTTGGAGATCGGAAATTTTTGTACGTTAAGCACATTATTTAACCAATTCGGATACGTAAGTGATTGATTTATCGTCATTGGCTATCGCTTTTAGGTTGTCGCTCTTGCTGTATCGCATTTAGGTTATCCGATTAAGACAAAATCCCCTGAAAACGCTGTATAGCGCGGGAGTACACCCTATTGCTACAGGTAAGCCTGTTCAAAAAACAGGCTTACCGTACAATAATTCTCTATATCCAAACTGACCCCAAGAAGGACACCTTCAGCGCGGCCGTGGTCGGTTCGCCGGTAAAGTAGGCTTTACCCTCGCTCTCATTCCACTTGTTCTTCACAGGGTCGTAGCCGCGGTTAAGCACGCTGATGCCGCCGTCGCTGCGCTTGCCGTAGGTGGCGGTAACCTGCTCTAGGCCGCGTTCAAAGCGGTTTTCCAGGCGAGCGACTTCGTACCATTTGCCAAGATAGCGGCTGGCGTCAAAACCGGAAATGGGCTGCACGCCCTTCGGTGGGGTAGGGGATTTACAGGCTACCAGCGTCAGGGCAATGGCAACACCGGTCACAACAGGCCATAGCTTCATGAGAATTCCTTTCATTTGCACGGTTGGAAATTAAGTGTAGTGCACCGCGGCGGCGCTTCATCCCATCCGCGAAAATTCGTAGTATATTGAGAGTATTCCTCAACTCTGGACACGGACATGGCTTACTCCATCGGCGAATTCGCCAGACTCAGCGGGATCACCGCCACCACGCTGCGGGCCTGGCAGCGGCGCTACGGCTTACTCAAGCCTCAGCGCACGGAGGGCGGCCACCGCCAGTACAGCGATGAGGACGTCCAGCAGGCGCTAAAAATCCTCGACTGGGTAAAAAAAGGCGTCCCGATTGGCCAGGTCAAACCGCTGCTGGAGCGCCCTACGTCGCGCCTGACCAACAACTGGCTCACGCTGCAGCAGAGCATGTTACAGCGCCTGCAGGACGGCAAAATCGAGTCCCTGCGTCAGATGATTTACGACGCAGGACGCGAGTACCCAAGACCAGAACTGGTCGCGAACGTGCTGCGTCCGCTGCGCAGTCAGGTGTCGGCAAACGTCGCCGCCGCCATGACCCTGCGGGAGATCCTCGACGGCATCATCATCGCCTACACCTCGTTTTGCTTGGAAGGCGATAAAAAAGCGCCGGGCGACAACATCCTGCTCAGCGGCTGGAACCTGAATGACCCGTGCGAAGTCTGGCTCGAAGCCTTAACCCGCACCGGGCAAGGCCACCGTATCGATATTTTACCCACGCCGCCCGCCACGCTGGCCCCGGAGATTTTCCCGGACCGCCACTGGCTTCTGGTCACGCGCGGTAAACTCACCGCCGCGCGCAAAAAGCAGATCGAGCAGTGGCAGCAGCAGGTATCGCTTGAAGTGATTATCCTCTAATCATTTTCTCCTGCGGGAATCTTCACGAAAAGTTGAATATTTTCCCGCGCCACAAATGCTAACGTTTTCCTGTGACCGACAACCCCACAGGAAAACACAATGAAAAAAACTGCCTCTCTGCTGATGCTGACCACCCTGGCCTTTGCCCCTGCCGCCTTTAGCGCCCCTGCCGGCACGCTGAGCGTACACATTCTTGACCAGCAAACCGGGATGCCGCCATCGTACGTTACCGTCACGCTGGAAAAACAGCAGCAGGACAAATGGACCCCAATTGCCAGCGGCAAAACTGACCATGACGGCCGCATCAAATCGCTTTATCCGGAGGATCAGGATATGCAGCCCGGCGTCTATAAAGTGGCCTTTAAAACCGCAGATTACTTCCACGGGAAGAAGCTGGACTCCTTCTTCCCGGAGATCCCGGTGCTGTTCACCGTAACCCGGACCAACGAAAAGCTGCACATCCCTCTCCTGCTGAGCCAATACGGTTATTCAACTTACAAGGGCAGTTAAGAAACGTTGATTTTAAAGGCAAATAAAAAATAATTCCGCTAATACTTGGACAAATTAGTTATGTTGTGTAAGTTTTAAAGAGAAGAACGGGAGGACCACACCATGACAACAAAACCTGTGCTCGGTATTAGCGGATGTTTGACCGGGTCTGCCGTTCGCTTCGACGGCGGACACAAGCGTATGGGCTTTGTCATGGATGAACTGGCCCAGTGGGTGAGTTTCAGGCCCGTCTGCCCGGAAATGGCGATTGGCCTGCCGACGCCACGCCCGGCCATACGCCTGACGCTGACGGACAGCGGCGAAACGCAGCTCCGCTTCAGCAAGCCGCCCCATGATGATATAACGCAGAAAATGGCCGACTTTACGGCGGACTATCTGCCAAAAATCGGCGATCTGTCGGGATTTATCGTCTGCGCGAAATCGCCAAGCTGCGGCATGGAACGCGTGCGGCTATATGATGAAAACGGCAACCGGGGCCGCAAGGAGGGTGTCGGGCTGTTCACCGCCGCCCTGCTTGAAACCTACCCGTGGCTGCCCGTGGAGGAAGACGGTCGGCTGCACGCCCCGGTGCTGCGGGAAAACTTTATCGAGCGGGTATTTGCCCTGCACGAGCTGAACACGCTGCGCGCTAAAGGCCTGACGCGCCGCGCGCTGCTGGATTTCCACAGCCGCTATAAATTGCAGCTTCTGGCGCACCATCAGGCGGGCTACCGCGAGATTGGCCCGTTCGTTGCGTCGCTGCATGAATGGGAAGATCTGGACGCGTTCTTCGTGGCGTACCGCGAAAAGCTGATGACCATCCTGAAAAAGCCCGCCTCGCGGAAAAACCATACCAACGTGCTAATGCATATCCAGGGCTATTTCCGTAACCAGCTGAACAGCCGCCAGCGCGTCGAGCTGCGCGATGTGATCCTGCACTATCGCGACGGGCTGCTACCCATCCTCGCGCCGTTGACGCTACTGAAACACTACATGGCCGAATACCCTGACCGGTATCTGATGACGCAAAACTACTTTGATCCCTATCCTGATGATTTGGGTCTGCGTCTGGCAGTAACCTGACGATAAAAATGCGAAGGCCCGTTTGACCCACAGAGGCCCAAAGCAGTACCCCGTTTAGACGACACCCTCACTGTCGTCTCTTTTTTGCATTCCACACAAAAGACTGTAATTATGTACAGGATTGTAACGCAAAAAGGGACTGCCTGTGATCACCACCCTGCACATTCAAAACTACCGCTCGATTCGCGAAATGTCGCTGGAGCTGGAACAGCTCAACATCGTCTTTGGCCCAAACGGCACCGGAAAATCCAATATCTACAAGGCGATCCACCTGATGCACAGCGCCGCACAGGGGCAGTTTTCGCAGGCACTGGCGAACGAGGGTGGGATTTTAAAAGTGTTCTGGGCAGGCAAAACCCGCAGCGACCAGCTGCGGCGGATGAATTTGGCCGTTGAAACCGAAACCTACGAATACGAGCTGCAGGTAGGCTTTGTCGAAAAACTGCCTTACCCCTCACAGTTTCAACTCGATCCGGTGATCAAAGAAGAGTCCATCTGGCTGAGTGGTCAATACCGCCGCCCGTCGTCACAGCTGATGAAGCGTAAAAATCAGGCCGTATTTCTGAACAACGTGCATCACGAGAAAGTCACCCACAGCGGCACGCTGTATGAGAACGAATCGGTGTTCGGCCAGCTTGGCGAGCCGCATCTTTACCCGGAAGTGTCGCAGATGCGCGAGTCGCTGCGTAACTGGCGCTTTTATCAGGAGTTTTCTGTATCAATCGGCTCGGCCATGCGCGCGCCTCAGGTCGGTTTCCGCTCCCCAGTGCTGGCCAGCGACGGCGCAAACCTGGCGGCGGCGTTTCAGACCATCGTGGAAATTGGCGACGAGCTGCTGCTGATGCGCATCCTCGACCAGGCCTTCCCCGGCTGCGTGTTTTACAGCGACAACACCGGCGGACGCTTCCGGATGATGATGCAGCGTGAAGGGCTAAGCAGACCGCTGGAGCCGGCGGAATTCTCCGACGGCACTCTGCGTTTTCTGTGCCTGGCGGTGGCGCTATTAAGCCCGCGTCCACCGGCCTTTATCGCCCTCAACGAACCGGAAAACAGCCTGCATCCGCAGATGCTGCCCGCGCTGGCGAGCTTAATCGCCGAGGCCAGCCGCTACTCGCAAATTTGGCTGACCAGCCACTCGCCGGAACTGGCGAATTTAATTGAGAAACAGAGATCGTTTTCGCTGTATCAGCTGTCGATGGTGGAAGGAGAAACGAAGGTGGAGAGGCTGGGGTAGTCTCCCAGAGGGCACTGTTGCAAAGTTAGCGATGAGGCAGCCTTTTGTCTTATTCAAAGGCCTTACATTTCAAAAACTCTGCTTACCAGGCGTATTTCGCCCAGGGGATCACCATAATAAAATGCTGAGGCCTGGCCTTTGCGTAGTGCACGCATCACCTCAATACCTTTGATGGTGGCGTAAGCCGTCTTCATGGATTT
>NZ_JBMKHJ010000043.1:0-34598 GCF_049237265.1 Enterobacter cloacae complex sp. IR5384
TTTAAAAGTTTGATGCTCAATGAATTAAACTTCGTAATGAATTACGTGTTCACTCGTTGAGACTTGGTATTCATTTTTCGTCCGAGGACGTTAAGAATCCATGTCACCTTGAGTGCCCACACAGATTGTCTGATAAATTGTTAAAGAGCAGTTGCGACGCGCTTCAGCGCTCTGTCGCGAGGTGGCGTATATTACGCTTTCCTCTTTCAGAGTCAACCCTGATTTTCAGGATTTTTTCTCTTCAACCGACCGGGCTGTTTGTGAAGTGATTCACATCCGCCGTGTCGATGGAGGCGCATTATAGGGAGTTCCCGAGCGACCGCAACCGAAAAGTTGCAAAAAGATGACTGACTGCTGTATTCCCCAGCAAAACCCCGCTTTATACCCTTTTACACACAGACTTATCCACAATACAACGCGTAAGCATAATAAGAACCCACGGATTGAGGGGGATAATCAACTATACTATTGGCAAATATTTTCCCTGACAGACAATATCCATGATCACACAACGCCTCACCCGAGACTGGCGCATTCCTGGCGCTGGCCTCATGACGCTGCTACTCCTTATTGCGGGCTTCACTCTGCACGAACACTGGGGTGCTTTCATCCAGTGGTGTCTTGCTACGCAAATCACCCTGCACCGTTATCTGGTGATGTACCTGTTGCAGCTTAATAACCATCAGTACAGCGGTGGCTTATGGCTATTAACCGGCGCGTTCTTCTATGGCGTACTTCACGCTATCGGGCCGGGGCACGGCAAATTCATTGTCACTACCTATCTCAGTACAAATAAAGAGAGCGAACTGGCTGCCCGGGTCGTTCCTTTTTTTGGCAGTATGCTGCAGGGCGTCAGCGCCATTCTGTTTGTCTTTATTCTGGCGGTGGGGTTTAACCTGGCGTCCGGGGATATCAGTACCAGCCGCTGGTATGTCGAGAAGATAAGCGCGGTCCTCATTGGCGCATTCGGCGCGTTTATCATTTACCAGGCGCTGAAAAGCCTGCGCCCGCGCAGGATGGCAATCTCCGCCATCACGCCCCTTCACCAGCATGATGAACATTGTGGCTGCGGCCATCACGGCGTAGGGGCAGACCTTGCGCAGGGTGACTGGAAAACCCGTCTGGGTGTAATTCTGGCGATCGGCGCGCGTCCGTGCAGTGGGGCGATTATGATCCTGATGTTTTCGAATGCGCTGGGCATCGTCACCTGGGGAATGGCCGCGGTAATGACCATGTCGCTGGGAACCGCGCTGTCGATTATGGGGCTATCGCTGGCCGTGCGTTACGCCCGGGAGCGCACGGTCGCCTGGTTTGGCGGCGACACCTCGCTGAAGTGGCTGGTTCCGGCGGTCAAGATTGCCGGCGGGATTGTTCTGATCCTGTTTGCGACCATCCTGTTCCTGACGGTGATCCCCATCAGCGCCAATGGCGATTACATCGCTGCAGGATGCTAATAAAAGAAAACCCGCCAGCGGCGGGTTTTTGATTACTCGTTGATGCGTGGATGTTGGTCCACCAGTCGGGAGCGTTTCTTCTGCAGTTCTTCAATCTCTGCGTCAATATCTTCAATCTTCTGCTCGACGTTATCATAGTGCTCGCGCAGGATCTCTTTCGCTTCCTGAATATCCGATGCCGCAGGCGTCGCCCCTTTCAGAGGACGGTTCGCCGTCTCCTTCATGGTAATACCCGTAATCAAACCAATCACCGCGATAACCATCAGGTAATAAGCGGGCATCATCAGGTTTTGCGTGCTTTCCACCAGAGAGGCGGCAAGCGTCGGCGTCAGACCGGCAATCAGAACCGAGATGTTAAAGGCCGCCGCCAGCGCACTGTAGCGAATATGCGTCGGGAACATGGCCGGTAGTGTAGAGGCCATCACCCCGATGAAGCAGTTGAGGATCACCGCCAGCATCAGCAAGCCGGCAAAAATCAGGCCCAGCACATTGCTGTTAATCAGAATGAATGCCGGAATAGCAAGGGCAAACAGCGCAACGCTACCCAGAATAATGAACGGTCGACGGCCAAAGCGGTCACTCAACAGCCCCATAATCGGTTGCACAAACAGCATACCCACCATGATGGCGATAATGATCAGCACACCGTGGTCTTCCGAGTAGTGCAGGTTATGCGACAGATAGCTCGGCATGTAGGTCAGCAGCATGTAGTAAGTCACGTTCGTAGAGATCACCAGGCCGATACAGACCAGCAGGCTGCGCCAGTGTTTGGTCGCGATCTCTTTAAAGGAGACTTTCGGGCCATCCTGCAGACCTTCGCGGTCACCCTGCTCAAGCTTATCAACGTGCTGCTGGAACGCAGGCGTCTCTTCAAGCGCATGACGCAGGTACAGGCCAATGATCCCCAGCGGCAGCGCGAGGAAGAACGGAATACGCCAGCCCCATTCAAGGAAGTTCGCCTCACCAACCACGGTTGAAATCAGCACCACCACGCCCGCACCCATGACGAATCCGGCAATGGAACCAAAGTCCAGCCAGCTTCCCATAAAGCCACGTTTACGGTCCGGGGAGTACTCTGCAACGAAGATCGAGGCACCGGTATATTCTCCCCCTACGGAGAATCCCTGAGCCATCTTACAGAGCAGCAGCAATATTGGCGCCCAGATGCCAATCGAAGCATAAGACGGGATCAGGCCGATACAGAATGTACTGATCGACATAATGACAATGGTAATGGCCAGGATCTTCTGACGACCATATTTATCACCAAGCATACCGAAGAACAGACCACCCAGCGGGCGAATGAGGAAGGGAACCGAGAACGTACCCAGCGCGGCAATCATCTGCAGGCTGGGGTCAGCGCCGGGGAAGAACACTTTACCTAACGCATAGGCCACGAAGCCGTAGACACCAAAATCGAACCATTCCATCGCATTACCGAGCGAGGCGGCAGTGATCGCTTTACGCAGTTTTGCATCATCGATGATGGTGACGTCGCGAAGCGTGATGGGTTTAATCTTTTTCCTTCTAAGCATAGCTTTCCTCGTAGACTCAGCCCTGTCCATTTCACCGGCCATCTGGTGAACCGTGAAACGGGGATCCGCTCCATGCGAATCGCCTTATTCAAGCGTAGCAGGTTTACTTACATTGACGTTTTACGTCGATACAACCGAACCTGTTGACGCCTGTCTGGGCAGTTAATGACCTTTTTACCCTACCAGCGTTTATATTTGTGATCAACTTCACATATATTTTTCCGTATCGTCAATTGAGTTCAATATTTGTCAATTGCCGCCCATCAGCTCTTTCTTATCCACCAAAAAAGAACATGCTCACGCACGTTATTATCGCCTGCACAACAATTCTCAAAACCATACTGCGTCACATCAGATTTACATAAATTTTAAATATTAAAACGCGGTTCGAATATTTACGCTGAATATGTGATAGAGATAACTAAAACAATGTTTTATTTTCATTGAATCATTATTCCAATGATCGCATGATAAATCCGAACGCAACGTCCAGCGGGCTTTTGAGCGGCATGAATCAAGAGCACGCGATTAATTTCCCTGAAAGGATAACGAAGCGCCAGGCTAAGCATCCTTTCAATTAATTGAATTTGTTGATTTTATTTTCGATAGCATTCCGTCCGCCACGCGGGACACGATGTGAGGGTTGTACATGAAGATTAAAGCCACAATAGAACGCATCCCCGGCGGGATGATGCTGGTTCCTCTGGTGCTTGGCGCCATTCTGAATACCCTGGCACCTGATACCGGTGCTTATTTTGGTGGTTTCACAAAAGGAATGATTACGGGAACCGTGCCCATTCTGGCCGTCTGGTTCTTTTGTATTGGAGCATCTATTAACCTGCGGGCAACGGGCACCGTATTACGTAAATCCGGAACGCTGGTTATAACGAAAATTGCGGTTGCCTGGGTTGTGGCAATGGTCTGTGCACTGTTCATTCCGGAGAATGGCATTCAGACCGGATTCTTCGCCGGATTATCCGTTCTGGCCATTGTCTCCGCGATGGATATGACTAACGGTGGGCTCTATGCCAGCCTGATGAACCAGTACGGCACAAAAGAGGAGTCTGGCGCCTTTGTGCTGATGTCTCTGGAGTCCGGTCCGCTGATGACGATGTTGATTCTGGGCTCGGCGGGGCTGGCCTCGTTTGAACCACACCACTTTGTCGGCGCGATCCTGCCTTTCCTGATCGGTTTTGCGCTGGGGAATCTGGACCACGATCTGCGCGATTTCTTCAGCAAAGCCACGCCAGTGCTGATCCCGTTCTTCGGCTTCGCGCTGGGGAATACCATTAACCTGAAGGTGATACTCGATACCGGTCTGCTGGGTATTGTCCTGGGCGTGGCTGTTATCATTATCACCGGCATTCCGCTGATCATTGCCGATCGCGTAATTGGCGGAGGAAACGGAACGGCAGGTGTAGCCGCCTCTTCAGCCGCCGGGGCCGCCGTGGCGAATCCGGTGATCATTGCCCAGATTAACCCGGCTTTCGAACCGGTTGCGGCCTCGGCAACGGCGCTGGTTGCCGCCAGCGTGATCGTCACCGCCATTCTGGTGCCCATCATCACGGCCCTGTATGCGAAGCGCTTCGGCAATCTCCCCGAGCCGGATACAGAACCGAAAGCGGTAGAGCTTCATCATTAACGCACCGCATAAGACCGGCCCCTCTCCCCACCGGGTGAGGGGTTCAACCAAAAATTTCTTCCACCATCCCATCCACCAGCCGCTTTGCCGAACAGAGTCTCGGCATACCCAGCGCGACCGTTTGCCAGTTTTGGGTTACTGACCAGCTCACCGGGTGGCTGTCCGCCTGACACCAGTCCCCCAGCCAGCCCAGCATATCTTTATGATCGATGCTCCCCGGCGTAGAGGGGGTTGTGAGCCACTGGTGATAAAAATGGCGGGTAGTGGGAGAAGCATTGATCCCCTGCGCCAGATAATTTGCCGCCATGCTGCGCAGGTTATCCTTGAGCATTGCCGCCACGTCCGCATTCGCCAGACGACAGGCATCGCCAAATGCTCCCCAGCGCAGCTCTTCCAGCACAATGTAGCAACGCCCGGCCAGCGACCAGCCATCATAGTGACCGGCCCGCCAGCGGGTAAAAATCTGCTCGCTATGCTCGCCCGCCTGGACCGTTAACCCACGCTGGGACAACGCCTTTTCTTTATAGGCTGCGCGTTGAAGAAAATGGGAAGAGAGTTCAGCGTACTGCTGAACCAGGCCCGGCGAGGGCTGCGTACGCAGAGAGGTTTGCTGGCGCAGGGCAACCAGTTTATCGGCCATACGCGTCAGCGCGAGATGCCCCGGATCCAGCATGCCGGCCAGCTTTTCCGCCAGCCCCAGGCGCAGAGCCGCATTTTCGTTGAGCATTCCCGCCATTGCCCACGGTCGCAGCCGGGTGTGCGTCATGATCTCCTGCGTCAAACGCTCACGAAACTGCAGCTGTTGCGGCCCCAGATGGGTATGACGCGGCGCGTCTACCCCCTGGACCAGATCGACCATAAATTTAGGATGGATACACTCCAGCGTCCGCCCGGGACCGTCCAGTAGCTGTGTTGTCATGGTTGCTCTGCCGCGAAAAGAGTTTGAATATCATCGCGTAACAGTCGGGTATCTTCCTGAATCCACGTCGCAGTCGTGATACTTTGTTTCAACAGCTGGCTGAGCGATCGGGTCGAATGCTCATTTTGCTGACGGACTGCGAGGCTATCACGCAAGCTTTCCTGTAACCCGGCAAGGCATAACGAAAATTCTGCAAAGAACGTTGCCATACCCGCCGTAACAGAGACATCGACCTGCGCGGTTAAAGCTTTACGGATTTGTTCACAAAATTGATCAATATGCTGCATAAACTTGTCATGCAGCTGCGCAATATCAATAACGTATCGCGTGCGCGTCGCCACATAATCTTCCCAGCCCCAGCCAGGATTGTTCAGCCAGCGCGACACCGTTTCCCGTACACTTCCCGCAGCCGATGGCTGGCCTGCCGGACGGGTATCCTCCGCGATGGCATCAGTAAACAGCGCCCGCGTATTGAAGTTCAGCTGATTTGCCTGAAATGCCGGGAAACTGATCCGCGCCCGAAAACCGGCATGGCTGAGCTGCTCTTTAATACGCAGCTCAATGGGCCGCATCGCCTCATTCAGCGAACGCGCCAGCGTAGACTCCAGCTGATCGAAGCGAAGCGCCAGCTCCCGGCTGATTTTCGACTGTGCGTCCAGCATGACCTGCTCGCAGGCGGAGCGGATGCTGTTCAGTACCGTTTGCGCCTGCCTTTCATCATCCAGCACCAGCTGCGTCAGCGCCTCCGGCGCATCCTGCCGATGATTCAGCGGATCAATACCTGCCAAATCAAGTAGCGTGTGGCTGTTGAAGATATGGCCAATCGCCTGCTGAAGGGCTCCTTTCTGCAACGCCATAAAATCGTCAGTGGCGTGGAGGGCCTGCTCCACTTCGTGTTTGACTTCTTCGCTGGCCACGCGCTGCCGTGTCTGCAACAGAGCCATATCCTCTTCAAGACGCGTAATATTCAGCTCCAGCGATTCAAAGGCCACCGTCAGGGCCTGATAGCGAAAATCGAGATACTCTCTGGCATTTTGGGCATAGTTGAGCAGCTTATGCGACGCCGAACGCAGCGCAAATAACGACGCATTGGCATAGGCGGCGTAAATCAGTTTGCGGATAGGTTGTTCAAATAACGAATCTTCCCACAACAAATCAGCCGCATGGCGAATATGTTCGATATCATCCAGGTCCGCCGTACGCCAGCGACGCCCCAGCGCGGCCTCGGCAAAGTCCTGTACCCAGCGCTGTTCCTGGTGATCCGGTAGCTGCCCATGGTTCGCCATCTCATAGCGGGCGCGGTTTGCCAGATAGGCCCACATCGACGAAACAGGGTAAATTTGTCCCGGAGAGATGTTCCCTTTCATTAAGGTCCCGGAGATCATCGCCCTGACCTGCTCTTCATCGTCGCTGTTGCGATCCTTCTGGTCGAATTTATTCACCAGCGCATACAAAGGCACCGATTTTCCCGCTACCGAAATGGCCTGACGAACCTCTTCATCAGAAATCGATTTGAGCTGGGTATAGTCCATCACCGCCAGCACCGCGGAGGCGCGGGACAACTGTTCGGTGAGCATTTTTTGCAGATGGGGCTGCCCGGCTTCATTTGGCCCAGGCGTGTCCAGCAGCGTCAGCTGCCCCAGGTGCGCATCCAGACCCGCAAGATGCACAAACTCCACCTCAATCACCGGTATATGTTCTATCGCCGCGTACTCTGAGAACGGGAAGGCCACGTCCAGCGCCTGAGAGAGCCTCACCAGGTCGTTCAGGCTTTTCAGACAATGAAATATCGGCTGCGCCCCAAGGTGGTGTTTCTCGAAAGCCTCGCCTCTTTCGATTCTCTCCAGCAGCGTATTCATGTCTTTATCGATTTCCAGACGCTGCGCCAGCTTGCCGCGATCGTCATCGCAGAGCTTTTTCTGTAGCAGTTGGATCAGATCATCAATGGGAGAGACATGCGTAAAATGCAGTACCGGCTCTTTCTGGCCCGGCGTATGACGAATAAGGGTCGGGAGCGCCGTCATCGGACGGTTGCGGTTGGGCAATACTTCGGTGCCCACAATCGCATTAATGGTGGTCGATTTCCCCGCCTTCATGGTTCCAACAATAGCCAGCACCATTTCCAGACGGGTTATTTTGCGCAATTCACTATTCAGCATCGCCTGCTGTGCTTCGACACCACGCGCGCTAAAATGCAAAGGTAAAACGTTGTTCTTTTCACCCGTAATGGCCGTCGCGGTACTCTCCAGCATCGCTATCGGCATTGATTTCAAGGTATCAAGGTTTTGCAGGGCGAGTTGTAGCAACCGTTCTGCTTCCTGGCTTAATTCAAAAATTGTCTGTGTGTGCATGATAAAAGCCTTTCCTTAACGCAAATTTATTACTTTTATTAAGCCACCGGGTTTTAATTATGTTTTTCGGCTTATATGATCACGTGTGGAAAACATGTTCACCGAAATATAACTGATTGAAGACAATCAGAAATAAATCGCTATCCTTGCATGGCGTGAAAAGCTTTTCTCCTGACCTGATAGTCAAAAGATAAAAAGCCTAGCCCATTTTTAAGAAACTTCAGGATATATCATCATTATTTACCCACCTAAAAAGAGAGGGAATGGTTCAGCGTCATAACAGATGTACGACGACGAAAACCGGCGATAAATAACAATGTGTCGCTTCACCTTATCCGAAATGGCGGAACGTAGCAATTTGCCGCAATAAAATATTCGATATATTCAGTGTCAATTCTTCCCAACACGTTAATGGCGTTAGCATCGCTTAACCGACTGACAGAAAGTGTCACCCGCAACACGCTTTTCGGTTTTTTTTTATTAAACAATATCACCGACAATCGTGTGGATTTGCGTTATACTTGCCCTCTTTTTCGGCGCTCTGCCGTCATTTTGCTGGCACTTTCCAGCGTGTTAAGCACTTTTTTGAGGATACCCCCGATGCAACTTCCACACTGCCCGAAATGCAATTCTGAATACACCTATGAAGATAATGGCATGTTCATCTGCCCGGAATGCGCCCACGAATGGAACGACGCAGAGCCGTCACAGGATGCTGACGTGCTGATTGTAAAAGATGCTAACGGTAACCTGCTGGCAGATGGCGACAGCGTCACCGTCGTCAAAGACCTGAAGGTTAAAGGCAGCTCTTCCATGCTGAAGATCGGGACCAAAGTGAAGAATATCCGTCTGGTTGAAGGCGATCATAATATCGACTGCAAAATTGACGGTTTTGGTCCAATGAAACTGAAATCTGAGTTTGTGAAAAAGAACTGATTTACCCGCCCGGTGGCGCTTCGCTTACCGGGCACACACCCACTACACTTAATGGGCTTTTCTTACGTGAGGTAAAGATTATGCCGTTAAGTCCCTACATCTCTTTCGTCGGCAACTGTGCAGAGGCAACCGCCTTTTATCAGCAGGCCGTCGGCGCAGAACTCCTCTATAAAATCACCTTCGGCGAAATGCCAAAAAGCGAGAGCAGCGAAGAAGGCTGCCCGTCTGGCATGCAGTTCCCGGACTCCGCTATAGCCCACTCCAACGTTCGCATTGCGGGCAGCGATATCATGATGAGCGATGGCCTGCCGCCGGGCAGTAAGGCGCAGTATGCCGGATTCACGCTGGTTCTCGACACACAGGATGTCAATGAAGGCAAACGCTGGTTCGACAATCTCGCGGATGGCGGAAATATTGAAATGGCCTGGCAGGAGACCTTCTGGGCGCACGGTTTCGGTAAGGTCACCGACAAATACGGCGTGCCGTGGATGATTAACGTCGTTAAGCAGCAACAAAGTTCGTAGGTCGGATAAGCGCAGCGCATCCGGCAACAACCCCGGGTGGCGCTGCGCTGCCCGGGCCTGGAAAGATTGTCATCGTTTTCACTTCAACTCTTCAAACTCCCGCAACCTGCACTTAACCCAAATGTCATATTGATGCGCCAGCATGAGGCCACATTTATTATGAGGCCCAGCATATGCAAACCGTCATCCGCGTCGAGAAACTGAGCAAGACCTTTCATCACAACAAGGCTCTGCATGCCGTTGATCTGACCGTCCAGCAGGGCGACATGGTAGCGCTGCTGGGGCCATCCGGTTCAGGTAAATCCACCCTTCTGCGTCACTTAAGCGGTCTGATTACCGGCGATAGCATCCCGGAAAGCCACGTCGAACTGCTGGGCAACACCGTACAGCGCGCAGGGCGACTGGCGCGGGATATCCGCAAAAGCCGCGCGCAGACAGGCTGCATCTTCCAGCAATTTAATCTGGTAAATCGACTGACGGTGCTGGAGAACGTGCTGATTGGCGCGCTCGGCAGCACCCCATTCTGGCGCACCTGTCTGCGCTGGTTCTCCCCGTTACAGAAGCAAGAGGCGTTGCGGGCACTCACCCGCGTAGGCATGGCGCACTTCGCCCATCAGCGCGTCTCCACCCTCTCCGGTGGACAACAGCAGCGCGTGGCCATCGCCCGTGCCCTGATGCAGAAAGCGAAAATCATCCTTGCCGACGAGCCCATCGCCTCGCTGGATCCGGAATCCGCCCGCATCGTGATGGAAACCCTGCATGACATTAACCAGAACGACGGCATCACCGTGGTGGTGACGCTGCATCAGGTGGATTACGCCCTGCGCTACTGCGAGCGCATTGTCGCCCTGCGTCAGGGACATGTGTTCTTTGATGGCGCAAGCCACCAGTTTGATAACGAACGTTTTGACCATCTCTACCGCAGCATTAACCGTGTCGAAGAGAACGCGAAGGCTGCATAACGTCCCCACTACGAGGAATGGAAATGAGCTATAAAACGGTTGCCGCGCTGGCTTTCACCAGCATGTTCAGCATCAGCACCCTGTTAAGCCCTGCGTACGCCGAGGAGCAGGAAAAAGCGCTGAACTTTGGCATTATTTCAACGGAATCACAGCAGAACCTGAAGCCTCAGTGGGAACCCTTCCTGAAAGATATGGAAAACAAACTGGGGATCAAAGTAAACGCCTTCTTCGCCCCGGACTACGCGGGCATCATCCAGGGGATGCGCTTTAACAAAGTGGACATCGCCTGGTATGGCAACCTCTCCGCCATGGAAGCGGTGGATCGTGCAAACGGCCAGGTCTTTGCCCAGACCGTTGCTGCCGATGGCTCTCCGGGTTACTGGAGCGTGCTGATCGTCAACAAAGACAGCCCGATCAATAACCTCAACGATATGCTCGCCAAACGCAAAGAACTGACCTTCGGCAACGGCGATCCGAACTCCACTTCTGGCTTCCTGGTGCCGGGCTATTACGTCTTCGCCAAAAACAATGCCTCTGCCAGCGATTTCAAACGCACCGTCAATGCCAGCCATGAAACCAACGCCCTGGCCGTGGCCAACAAGCAGGTGGATGTCGCCACCAACAACACCGAAAACCTCGACAAGCTGAAGACCTCCGCACCGGACAAGCTGAAAGAGCTGAAGGTGATCTGGAAATCCCCTCTCATCCCGGGTGACCCGATTGTCTGGCGCAAAAACCTTTCTGAAAGCACCAAGGACAAGGTGTACGACTTCTTTATGACCTACGGCAAAACGCCGGAAGAGAAAGCCGTGCTGACGCGTCTGGGCTGGGCACCGTTCCGCCCGTCGAGCGACCTGCAGCTGGTCCCGATTCGCCAGCTGGCGCTGTTTAAAGAGATGCAGGGCGTGAAGGACAACAAGGGGCTTAAGAACGAGGAGAAGACCAGCAAAGTGGCAGCTATTCAGGCCCAGCTGGAAGACCTGGACCGCCTGACCGCCGCGCTTGGTGCAATGACCAGTGTGAATAAAGCGGTGCAGTAACTAAAGTCCCCTCTCCCTCAGGGAGAGGGAACTAAACACAAAGGAGTCAACATGCAAACCATCACCCTCCCACCGCCGAAACGCAGATGGTTCTCGCTATTTAGCTGGGCCATCCTGCTGGCGGTGCTGGTTATCTCCTGGAAGGGCGCGGAGATGGATCCGCTGCTGCTGTTTAAAGACGCCGGTAACATGGCCACCTTCGCTGCCGACTTCTTCCCGCCCGATTTTAGCCAGTGGCAGGACTATCTCGGCGAAATGGCTGTCACCCTGCAAATCGCCGTCTGGGGGACCGCCCTGGCCGTCATCCTCTCCATTCCGTTTGGCCTGATGAGCGCGGAAAACATCGTTCCGTGGTGGATTTATCAGCCGATGCGCCGGCTGATGGACGCCTGCCGCGCCATTAACGAAATGGTGTTCGCGATGCTGTTCGTGGTCGCCGTGGGTCTGGGGCCGTTCGCGGGGGTGATGGCGCTGTTCATCCATACCACTGGCGTGCTCTCCAAGCTGCTTTCCGAAGCCGTTGAAGCCATTGAACCCGGCCCGGTCGAAGGTATTCGCGCCACCGGCGCCAACAAAATTGAAGAGATCCTTTACGGCGTGCTGCCCCAGGTCATGCCGCTGTTGATCTCCTATTCGCTCTACCGCTTCGAATCTAACGTCCGTTCCGCCACCGTCGTCGGCATGGTCGGCGCAGGCGGCATCGGCGTCACCCTGTGGGAGGCGATCCGCGGTTTCCAGTTCCAGCAAACCTGCGCCCTGATGGTACTCATCATCATCACCGTCAGCCTGCTGGATTTCCTCTCTCAACGTTTGCGTAAGCACTTCATCTGAGAAGCGAGGCTTTGATTGGTATGCACTTATCCAGACATCCGACCAGTTACCCTACCCGCTGGCAAGAGATTGCAGCAAAGCTCGAAGTGGAGCTGCGCACCCATTATCGCTGCGGAGACTACCTGCCAGCCGAACAGCAGCTTGCCGACCGCTATGAAGTGAATCGCCACACCCTGCGCCGCGCCATCGATCAGCTGGTTGAGCGCGGATGGGTACAGCGCCGTCAAGGCGTCGGCGTGCTGGTGCTGATGCGCCCGTTCGACTACCCGCTCAATGCCCAGGCGCGCTTTAGTCAGAACCTGCTCGACCAGGGAAGCCATCCCACCAGCGAAAAACTGCTCTCCGTGCTGCGTCCGGCCTCCAGCCATGTAGCCGATGCGCTGGGTATTCAGGAGGGCGACAACGTTGTGCATCTGCGCACCCTGCGCCGGGTCAATGGCGTGGCGGTCTGCCAGATAGATCACTACTTCAGCGACCTGAGCCTCTGGCCGGTGCTGCAACACTTCTCCAGCGGTTCACTGCATGACTTTTTGCAGGACGCCACGGGTCTTGTGCTCAAACGTACCCAGACGCGTATCAGCGCCCGCCGCGCGCAGGCGAAAGAGAGCAAGGTGCTGGAGATCCCCAACATGGCTCCGCTGCTCTGCGTGCGCACCCTCAACCACCGTGACGGCGAGATCAACGCAACGGAGTACTCCGTCAGCCTGACCCGCGCCGACATGATTGAATTCACCATGGAGCACTGAATGCATTTCGACACCTCCACCCGTCAGCGCTGGATGCGCGCCCTGTCCCATAGCCAGCCTGCTGCACTGGCGATCCGCATGAACGCGCTTAACCTGACGCCAGACTATGAAACGCTCCGCGCGCCGGAAATTGGCCTGGTACAGATCCAGGCAAGAATGGGCGGTACCGGGGAGCGCTTTTTCGCCGGTGATGCCGCCCTCACCCGCGCGGTCATTCGTCTGAGCAGCGGCACGCTGGGTTACAGCTACGTGCTCGGTCGCGATAAACCGCACGCCGAGCGCTGCGCGGTGATCGACGCCCTGCTGCAGGAACAACCCCATTTCCAGACCCTGATGGAAACCCTGATTGCCCCGCTGGAAGCCGACCTCGCCGCGCGCACTGCCGCACGTCAGGCGCAAGTCAATACCAGCCGGGTCGACTTCTTTACGCTTGTTCGCGGAGATAACGCATGACGCTTCAACCCGCTTTTACCCTGGCCGTCCAGGATGCCCAACACAGTTTTCGTCGCCTGCTGAAAGCCATGAGCGAGCCTGGCGTGATTGTCTCCCTGCATCAGCTCTCCCAGGGCTGGCTGCCGCTGAACCTGGCGACCACCAGCGTACTGCTGACCCTCGCCGACAACGATACCCCGGTGTGGCTTTCGGGGACGTTATCCAATGACATCGCCAGCCAGAATCTGCGTTTTCACACTAACGCCCCGCTGGTTGAGCAGCCCCGTCAGGCGGTGTTTGCCGTTGCCGATGAACAAATCAGCCATGAGCAGCTCAATGCCCTGAGTGAAGGCAGCGCGGTAGCACCGGAGACCAGCGCCACGCTGATCCTGCAGGTCACCAGCCTGAGCGGTGGTCGCATGCTGCGCCTGACCGGGGCGGGGATTGCCGACGAACGCATGGTCGCGCCACAGCTGCCGGAGTGCATTATTCATGAGCTGACCGAACGCCCGCATCCGTTCCCGCTGGGCATTGACCTGATCCTGACCTGCGGCGAGCGCCTGCTGGCGATCCCGCGAACCACCCACGTGGAGGTGTGCTGATGTACGTTGCCGTCAAAGGGGGCGAGAAGGCCATCGCCGCCGCCCATGCGCTACAGGCGCACAGACGACGGGGTGATGAACAGCTTCCCGAGCTGAGCGTCGCCCAGATTGAGCAGCAGTTGAACCTGGCGGTGGATCGGGTGATGACCGAAGGCGGCGTCGCCGACCGCGAGCTGGCGGCGCTGGCGCTGAAGCAGGCCAGCGGCGACAACGTCGAAGCCATCTTTTTGCTGCGCGCCTGGCGCACCACCGTTCCCCGCCTGGCGGTGAGCGAGCCGGTCAATACGGCAGAAATGCGCCTGGAGCGGCGAATTTCCGCCGTTTATAAAGATATTCCCGGCGGCCAGCTCCTTGGCCCTACGTACGACTACACCCACCGCCTGCTGGATTTCACCCTGCTGGCGAACGGCGAAACGCCGACGCTCAGCACCACGGAGACAGGGCAGGAAGCATCTCCGCACGTCTTTAGCCTGCTGGCGAAGCAGGGTCTGGCAAAGGCTGAAGAAGAGACCGGAGCGCAACCCGACGACATCACCCGCACGCCTCCCGTTTACCCCTGTTCACGCTCGTCTCGCCTGCAGCAGCTGATGCGCGGGGACGAAGGCTATCTGCTGGCGCTGGCCTATTCAACGCAGCGCGGCTACGGGCGTAACCACCCGTTTGCGGCGGAGATCCGCAGCGGCTATCTCGACGTCGAAATCATCCCCGAAGAGCTGGGTTTTGCTGTGAACGTCGGTGAACTGCTAATGACCGAGTGTGAAATGGTGAATGGTTTTGTCGCACCTGACGACGACACCCCACACTTTACCCGCGGTTACGGGCTGGTCTTTGGCATGAGCGAGCGTAAAGCCATGGCGATGGCGCTGGTTGACCGCGCCCTGCAGGCGCCGGACTACGGCGAACAGATTTCCGGCCCGGCACAGGACGAAGAGTTCGTGCTGGCCCATGCGGATAACGTCGAGGCGGCGGGCTTTGTTTCGCACCTCAAGCTGCCGCATTACGTTGACTTCCAGGCCGAACTGGAACTGCTGAAACGTCTGCAACGGGAGCGTGAAAATGGCTAACCTAAGCGGCTACAACTTTGCTTATCTGGACGAGCAAACCAAACGCATGATCCGCCGCGCCATCCTGAAAGCGGTCGCTATCCCCGGCTATCAGGTGCCGTTTGGTGGTCGAGAAATGCCGATGCCTTACGGCTGGGGCACCGGGGGCATTCAGCTTACCGCCAGCGTCATCGGTGAGTCAGACGTGCTGAAGGTCATCGACCAGGGGGCCGACGACACCACCAACGCCGTGTCGATTCGCAACTTCTTTAAGCGCGTGACGGGCGTCAACACCACCGAAAAAACCGAAGATGCGACGCTTATCCAGACCCGCCACCGCATTCCCGAAACGCCGCTCACTGAAGATCAGATTTTGATTTTCCAGGTGCCGATCCCGGAGCCGCTGCGCTTTATCGAGCCGCGCGAAACCGAAACCCGCACCATGCACGCCCTGGAAGAGTACGGGGTGATGCAGGTGAAGCTGTATGAAGATATCGCCCGCTTCGGCCATATCGCCACCACCTACGCCTACCCGGTGAAGGTCAACGGGCGCTACGTGATGGATCCGTCGCCGATCCCGAAATTCGACAACCCGAAAATGGACATGATGCCTGCCCTGCAGCTGTTCGGTGCCGGGCGCGAAAAGCGCATCTACGCCGTCCCGCCCTACACCCGCGTGGAGAGTCTCGATTTCGATGACCACCCGTTCACGGTGCAGGAGTGGGACGAGCCGTGCGCCATCTGCGGCTCGAAGCACAGCTATCTGGATGAAGTGGTGCTGGATGATACGGGCAAACGGATGTTTGTCTGCTCCGACACCGATTACTGCCGCCAACAGAGCGAGGCGAACAGCCAATGAAACCGCTGCTTTCAGTGAACAACCTGACCCACCTTTACGCGCCGGGCAAAGGCTTCAGCGACGTCTCGTTCGAGCTGTGGCCGGGCGAGGTGCTGGGAATTGTCGGTGAATCCGGCTCGGGTAAAACCACCCTGCTGAAGTCCATCTCCGCGCGCCTGGCCCCGCAGAACGGCGAGATTTTGTATGAGGGCGCCTCCCTCTATGGCATGAGCGAGGCTGAACGTCGCCGCCTGCTGCGCACCGAATGGGGCGTGGTACATCAGCATCCGCTGGACGGGCTGCGTCGTCAGGTCTCGGCGGGAGGCAATATCGGCGAACGGCTGATGGCGACCGGCGCGCGGCACTACGGCAACATCCGGGAAACCGCACAGCGCTGGCTGACCGATGTGGAGATCCCCGCCTCGCGCATCGACGATTTGCCCACCACCTTCTCCGGCGGCATGCAGCAGCGCCTGCAGATCGCCCGTAACCTGGTCACCCACCCGAAGCTGGTGTTTATGGATGAACCCACCGGTGGGCTGGACGTCTCCGTGCAGGCGCGCCTGCTCGACCTGCTGCGCGGTCTGGTGGTGGAGCTAAACCTGGCGGTGGTGATTGTCACCCATGATCTGGGCGTCGCTCGCCTGCTGGCAGACCGTCTGCTGGTAATGAAGCAGGGTCAGGTGGTGGAAAGTGGGTTAACCGACCGCGTGCTCGACGATCCGCTCCATCCTTACACCCAGCTGCTGGTGTCATCCGTGTTGCAGAATTGAGGGCGCCACCCGGCAAAACGAACGCCGTACCTTGTAGGCCGGGTAAGCGAAGCGCCACCCGGCAAGAAAACGCCACGAGGCCAAAATGATCCACGTAGAAAACGTAAGTAAGACTTTTGTGCTCCACCAGCAAAACGGCGTGCGTCTGCCGGTGCTGCAAAATGCCTCTCTGAAGGTGAACAGCGGCGAATGCGTGGTGCTGCACGGCCACTCCGGCAGCGGAAAATCCACCCTGCTACGCTCCCTGTACGCCAACTATCTGCCGGACGAGGGGCACATTCATATTCGCCACGCCGATGAATGGGTCGACCTGGTTCAGGCCCCCGCGCGTAAGGTGCTGGAAGTTCGCCGCTCGACGATCGGCTGGGTGAGCCAGTTTCTGCGGGTGATCCCGCGGATCTCCGCTCTGGATGTGGTCATGCAGCCGCTGCTGGATCTCGGCGTGCCGCGCGAAACCTGCGCCGCCAAAGCCGCCAGCCTGCTGACGCGCCTCAATGTGCCCGAGCGCCTCTGGCATCTTGCCCCGTCGACCTTTTCCGGCGGCGAGCAGCAGCGCGTCAATATCGCTCGCGGGTTTATCGTCGACTACCCGATTTTACTTCTTGATGAGCCCACCGCTTCGCTCGACAGCAAAAACAGCGCGGCAGTGGTGGAACTGATCGAACAGGCCAAAGCGCGCGGCGCGGCGATCGTCGGGATCTTCCACGACGAGAGCGTTCGCAACCGCGTGGCGGACAGATTGCACCCGATGGGGACAAACGTATGATTATCAATAACGTCAAGCTGGTGCTGGAAGATGAGGTCATCGACGGCTCGATTGAGATCCGCGACGGCGCGATCCGCGCGTATGCCGAAACCCGAAGCCATTTGCCCGAAGCGATGGACGGCGAAGGCGGCTGGCTGCTGCCAGGGCTGATTGAGCTGCACACCGATAATCTGGATAAATTCTTCACCCCACGGCCGAAGGTGGAATGGCCCGCCCATTCGGCGATGAGCAGCCACGACGCGCTGATGGTTGCCAGCGGCATCACCACCGTGCTGGATGCGGTGGCGATTGGTGACGTACGCGACGGCGGCGATCGGCTGGAGAATCTGGAAAAGATGATCAACGCCGTGGAAGAGACGCAAAAGCGCGGTCTTAACCGCGCCGAACATCGCCTGCACCTGCGCTGCGAGTTGCCGCATCATACCACCCTGCCGCTGTTTGAAAAGCTGGTAGACCGCGAGCCAGTGTCGCTGGTCTCGTTGATGGACCACTCGCCGGGGCAGCGCCAGTTCGCCAGCCTCGAAAAATACCGCGAGTATTACCAGGGCAAATATTCTCTTAACGATGTGGAGATGGCGCGCTACGAGGAAGAGCAGCTGGCGCTGGCGGCACAGTGGTCACAGCCGAACCGTGTTTCGATTGCCGCAATGTGCCGGGACCGTAACATCGCGCTGGCCAGCCATGATGATGCCACGCACGATCATGTTCGCGAATCCCACCAGCTTGGCAGCGTGATCGCTGAATTTCCTACCACGTTTGAGGCGGCAGAAGCCTCCCGCGCGCATGGCATGAACGTGCTGATGGGGGCACCGAACATCGTGCGCGGCGGCTCGCATTCCGGCAACGTGGCGGCAAGCAAGCTCGCCTCGCTCGGTCTGCTGGATATCCTCTCTTCCGACTACTACCCCGCCAGCCTGCTGGACGCCGCCTTCCGCGTCGCGGATGACGACAGCAACCGCTTCACGCTGCCGGAGGCAATTCGCCTGGTAACGAAGAACCCGGCATCGGCGCTTAATCTTCACGACCGGGGCGAGATAGCCGAAGGAAAACGGGCGGATCTGGTGCTGGCCCACCGTAAGGGCGAGCACATCCATATCGACCACGTCTGGCGTCAGGGAAAACGGGTGTTCTGATGGGAAGAGTCATCTGGTTAATGGGGCCCTCCGGCTCCGGAAAGGACAGCCTGCTGTCCGCCTTACGGCAGCGGGAACACCCGCAGCTGCTGGTCGCACATCGCTATATTACCCGGGCGGCGAATGCCGGTAGTGAAAACCATATCGCCCTGAGCGAACAGGAATTTTTTACTCGCGCCGGGCAGAATCTGCTGGCGCTCAGCTGGCACGCCAACGGCTACTACTACGGGATCGGCATTGAGATCGACCTGTGGCTGCACGCGGGTTTTGACGTGCTGGTCAACGGCTCTCGTGCGCATCTGCCCCAGGCACGCGCCCGGTATGCCTCGGCGCTGCTGCCGGTCTGTCTGCAGGTTTCGCCGGATGTCCTGCGCAGCCGCCTGCAAAGCCGCGGACGCGAAAGCGAAAAAGAGATCGCGCAGCGGCTTGAACGCGCAGCGCGCTATACCCCGGCGGATTGCCACATCCTCAACAACGACGGAAGTTTGCTACAGTCAGTCGATAACGTTTTATCGCTTATCCGTCAGAAGGAGAAACAGCATGCCTGACTGCACGCTTCGCCCCGCCACCGCCGATGATGCGCAAATCGTTTACGCGCTGATCTGCGAGTTAAAACAGGCCGAATTTGATCATCAGGCGTTCCACACCGGGTATCTGGCCAATCTGCAGGACCACAATATGCGTTATCAGCTGGCAGAGCTGAATGGACAGGTGGTGGGTATGATTGGCCTGCATATGCAGTTTCACCTGCACCACGCCAGATGGATCGGCGAAATCCAGGAGCTGGTGGTGATGCCCGAGGCGCGTGGTCTTAAAGTGGGGAGCCAACTGCTGGCATGGGCAGAGGACACCGCGCGGCAGGCGGGCGCGGAACTGACGGAGCTCTCCACCAGCGTCCGGCGGCTGGACGCCCACCGTTTTTATGTTCGTGAAGGGTATACGCAGAGCCATTTTCGTTTCACCAAACCGTTGTAGAGGTGCACGATGAGTCTGACGATCGCGTTAACGGGCACCGGCAGTGCCCAGCTGGTCCCGGTGTATGGCTGCGATTGCGCGGCGTGCCGCCGGGCACGTCTGCAGGAGAATTATCGTCGTCGGCCCTGTAGCGCGGCCGTCAAATTCAATGACGCGGTGACGCTACTGGACGCGGGTATTCCGCACCTGATGGACGACTGGCCAGCCGGCAGCTTTCAGCAGTTTTTGCTGACCCACTACCATATGGATCACGTTCAGGGGCTGTTTCCCCTGCGCTGGGGCGTTGGCGCGACGATCCCCGTTTACGGCCCGCCGGATGAAGCCGGATGTGACGATCTCTTCAAACACCCGGGCATTCTGGATTTCAGCCATATGCTGGAGCCGTTTGTGATGTTTGAGCTGCAGGGCCTGCGGGTGACGCCGCTGCCGCTCAACCACTCGAAACTCACCTTTGGTTATCTGCTGGAGTCCGCCCACAGCCGCGTGGCGTGGCTTTCTGATACTGCCGGATTGCCGGAGAAAACGGTGAAATTTCTGCTTAACAACCAGCCTCAGGCGATGATCATCGACTGTAGCCATGAACCGCGCCCGCAGACGCCGCGCAACCATTGCGATTTAAACACCGTGGTGGCACTGAACGAGGTGATTGGCTGCCCGCAGGTTATCCTGACCCATATCAGCCATCAGTTTGACGTGTGGATGATGGATAACCCGTTGCCGGACGGCATCGAAGCGGGATATGACGGCATGGTGTTGGTACTGGATTAGGTTTTCTCCCTCTCCCGTGGGAGAGGGTTGAGGTGAGGGCAACAGGCCGCACTTAACCGCGATCGTAATCCTCTTCTAACCGCCGCTC
Source organism: Enterobacter cloacae complex sp. IR5384 (assembly GCF_049237265.1). NCBI lineage: Bacteria > Pseudomonadati > Pseudomonadota > Gammaproteobacteria > Enterobacterales > Enterobacteriaceae > Enterobacter > Enterobacter cloacae complex sp. IR5384. The sequence continues at coordinate 20,359 of NZ_JBMKHJ010000043.1, forward strand.
ATCCTCTTCCAGGCGTCGTCTGTCGTCATCAAGCTGGCGCTGGCGCTCGTCTAAACGGCGGCGTCTGTCTTCAAGCTGCCGACGGCGGTCGTCATACTGACGGCTATCAATGCGTCGGTCATCGTCATAACGATCGTCATCATCGTTGCTGCGGCTGCTGCCGGGGCTATAGGCATCGTTGATCGCCTGCTGAATGTTGCCAATGGCATCATCAATCACATCGGCATGCGCCAGTTGGCTGGAGAGTGACAGCAGACCAAATAACAGAGCGGTAGAGTAACGTTTCATAAGGCCAGACTCGCAGGTGAACTGGCCTTACGGTAATTAACCGCAAACGGGAGAGGTAGCGGAGGAATCTCAAATTCTTTAGCGAGGCGACGCTTCCATTATTTGACGCACTCGCTGTTTATTCTCTGCGACCAGCACAATCCCGGAGCATTTTTGGTCCGGAGAATGACTCCAGATGCGGTCTTCAGGAATACATCCTCCGTCATATATCACCTTGCTGCCATCATAAGGCCAGAATGCTCCCTGCTCTGTGTCGAGTACAAAAACAGCGATTTGGTCGGATTCACGGGCTATTTTCTGCCAGAGCATCTTTCCACCCTCATATTGCTCGAAGTCGCTGATTAAGGTCACGCCGCAATGTAAGACCAACGCTTCATAGAGACGAGTCGCCAGCCCTTTGTCTCGTTCGGCAGGATCGACACAAATGCCTTCTACCTGGACAACGCGAGTATCTTCCCAGCATCGTTCGACTGCGATAATGTCCTTTCCCAGATGGGCTTTATGCTGTAAATCCAGAGCAGCAACAACCCGATGCCGGGGAACGCCATCAAAGGTTTCGATATCTGCTTCAATAATTGCAGCCCGGGGCGTCTGGCTGTCATAAATGACATGTAACACCCGACCGGAGAGTTCAAATTCATCTACGAGCGTAAATGACCTGGCAACCGTATTCGGGCTGTACGTTGTAGGCATCACGATCATTTGTGAGTCCCCTCTTGTGAGTACCGGCATAATTCCCTTTATATCTTAATCCGCTAAATTTTGCGCAGATTAGCATCGCCGACTTTACTCAGGCTCTTGATGAAATCCTAAATTCGCTGTTTAAGCGCTGATTTTCCGCAGCGCCTGCGCCAGCTGTACGCGGGTAAACGGTTTGCGCAGTAGCGCTACATCCGGCAACTGCGGGTTGTGCGTCGGACGTAAATCCTGACCGCTGATCAACAACACCGGCAGTTGCGGGTAGTGGCTGCGCACGTGGTTAATCACCTCCGCCCCGCTCAGGCTGCCCGGCAGCATCAGATCACTGATAAACATGCCGATATCCGGCGAGGCCGCCAGCATGTTCAGTGCCTGCTCACCGCTTTCCGCTTCAAGGGTCAGGTAGCCAAGCTGATGCAGTTGCTCGCACAGGGTCTGACGAACATCGGCCTCATCTTCCAGGACCAGCACCAGCCGTTCGTTTTCAGCGGATGCGGTGGCAGAGTGCGTTTCATCTTCAGGGACGACGGGCAGCGTTGAGCGCGGCAGATGGAGCCGCACGGTGGTGCCTTGTCCCGGCGCGCTTTCAATTTCGACGCGGCCGCCGGACTGACGCACAAAACCGTACACCATCGACAGCCCTAACCCACTGCCACTGCCGGTCTGCTTGGTGGTGAAGAACGGCTCGAACACCCGGGATTTGACCTCCTGCGTCATACCGCTGCCGCGGTCGATCACCTCCAGCGCCACCATATCCTGCCTGCGCCCGTCACTGCGGGTGACGCGCTGATTCCACGTGCGGATCTTAATCACGCCCGTCTGCCCCTCCATCGCGTCGCGGGCGTTCATCACCAGGTTGATAATGGCGTTTTCGAGCTGGCCAACGTCAATCCACGCTGGCCAGGCCGGGGATTGAGCCTCTATCTCCAGACTCAGGGTGGCGGGCAAGGAGTGGCGCATCAGCTCTCTGAGATTCTCCAGCAGCGGTTTCATCTCTACCGCATGCGGAGTCAGGGATTGCTTGCGGGAAAAAGCCAGCAGACGCTGGGTCAGCAACGCACCGCGCTCGGCGGCATTGAGCGCGCGGGCGATACGTGGGGCATCACTGGAGTCGGGATCGGTCAGCTCCAGGCTACCGATTATCACCGCCAGCAGGTTGTTGAAATCATGTGCCAGCCCGCCCGTCAGTTGACCAACGGCCTTCATCTTCTGACTGTGCAGCAGCGCCTCCTCCAGTCCCTGACGCTCGATGCGGTCGATCTCCATCTGGGAGGTTTTCTCTTTCAACAGACGGGTGGTGTGCTCCAGCGAGGCGGTATTGCGGGCAAAGACGTTAAACGCGCGAGCCAGCTCTCCCAGCTCATCACGCCGCTGCAGCGCGGGCACCGAAACGTCCTGCTCGCCGTGGGCAAGACGCGACATCGCCCGGGAGATCGCCGTCAGGTTGGAGCCCAGATTGCGGTAGATATACCAGCAGGCGCAACCGGTGATGATCAGCGCCAGTACGGCGAATATGCTGATAAATACGCTGATGGACCGCAGCTCCTGATGACTCTGGGCCGTACGCAGCCGGGAAGCCTCCGCTACCTGCTCAACGTACTGATTGATATCGCTATTTAATATCGCCACCAGCGCCTTGATGTGGAACATATACCAGCTTATCGCCAGGTCGCTCTCCTCAAGCTGCTTTGACAGCGGGGCAAGCCTGCGCAGCTCGTCGTTGAAATCGGGCAGAACAAGATTCACCACGGGCTGCGTGGCGCGCTGGGGCAACGTTGCGGTAACGGCGTCCAGCTGCTGTAGGGTGGCGCGCGGTGAGGGGGTATCGATGGCGGCGAGAATCAACCTGTCCATTTCCGCAAGCTGCTGCGCATCCGGGATGTTGCTGCCAAACCGACGGTTAATATCCTGCAGATGGCGTAAATAGCTCTGGCTTTGATACAGCGAGCTAAGCAGCGCGTTACGCTGCAGATGGCGCCGCTGTCCGCGCTCCAGCATGCCCGTCACGCTTTGCTGTAACTCATTACTGCGACGAATAATGCGCGCCACCAGCCCCGGCTCCTGCTGCGCTAAGGGCGCATCTGCGAGCTGTTCCAGCGAGTGCCGCAGCGCCATTTGGGTCTGCTTCAGCCTCTCGGCCTCTCCTTTGTATTCCAGCGCCCCCACCACCTGCGAAAGCCGAACCGCCGCGGTTGCCACGCTGGCGGTATCACGGGCGAGGTTCATGCTGCCGGTCATGTCATCCAGCGTCTGCTGTTGTACCTGTTCCTGGATCTGGCTGGCATGCCGAAAACCCAGCACCGCCACACCACTGACCATCAGCGTCACCGCCACCACCAACAGATTAAAGATCAGCAGACGACCGCGGGCACTGGCGAAGAACGGCGAGCGTGATGGCATGGGATTGGGCTCCTCTGCAAATGGGTGCCCTCACCCTGGCCCTCTCCCACAGGCAGAGGGAAAAGAGAAATGTGACGGCGATTAGCTATTCATAACTATGACAAATATGAACGGCTTCTGACATTTTGCATTTACGCACCTGTGATGAAGTGCAGATATCAACCTTCACAGGAGATCCGCCATGAGCAGAACCCCGGTACTGGAGATGCGCAGCATTGCCAAAACGTTTGGCAACTTCCACGCGCTCAAGGGTGTGGATTTGACGGTCTTTCCCGGTGAGATCCACGCGCTGATGGGTGAAAACGGCGCGGGAAAAAGCACGCTGATGAAGATCCTCGCGGGCGCCTACACCGCGACCAGCGGCGAGATCCTGATTGACGGTCAGCCGTATCACATTAAAGGCCCGAAGGATGCGCTGGCCGCAGGCATTACCCTGATTTATCAAGAGATGCAACTCGCCCCCAACCTGACGGTTGCGGAAAACATCTTTCTTGGCAGCGAACTCTCGCGCGGCGGACTGGTGCAGCGTAAAGAGATGGCCGCCCAGGCTCAGGCGGTCATCGACCGTCTGGGTGCAAACTTCAACGCCACCGACCTGGTGATGAAGCTGACTATCGCTGAACAACAGCAGGTGGAAATCGCCCGCGCGCTGCACCGTAACAGCCGCATTCTGGTGATGGATGAACCCACTGCCGCCCTCTCCTCGCGTGAAACCCATCGTCTGTTTGAGCTGATCCTGCGCCTGCGGGATGAAGGGATGGCGATCATCTATATCAGCCACCGCATGGCGGAAGTGTACGAACTCTCTGACCGGGTCAGCGTCCTGCGTGACGGGCAATACGTCGGTAGCCTGACGCGCGACAAACTGAACGCATCTGAGCTGGTGAAAATGATGGTGGGTCGCCCCTTAAGCGATCTGTTCAACAAAGAGCGCGATATTCCGCTCGGCAGCCCGCGTCTTAACGTGCATCACCTCACCGACGGTAAAAAAGTCCAACCCTGCAGCCTGCAGGTGCGCTCAGGGGAAATCGTCGGCCTGGCGGGGCTGGTCGGTGCCGGTCGCTCCGAGCTGGCACAGCTCATCTTTGGCGTACGTAAAGCCACGGGCGGAATGATTGAAGTGGACGGCGAGCCGGTGGTGATCCACTCCCCGCGCGCGGCCATTGAAAACGGGATCGGTTTTCTTACCGAGAACCGCAAGGAGCAGGGGCTGTTCCTGGAGCTGGCGGCGCAGGAGAACATCACCATGGCGACGCTGGAGCGCGACGCCACCTTCGGCATGCTTAACCGCAAAAAAGCGCAGTCCATTTCTGACGATGCCATCGCCCTGCTGAATATCCGCGTGCCTCACGCACAGGTCCGCGCGGGCGGTCTGTCAGGCGGTAATCAGCAGAAATTGCTGATCTCCCGCTGGGTGGCGATTGGTCCGCGTATTCTGATCCTCGACGAACCGACGCGCGGTGTCGATGTCGGCGCAAAAAGCGAAATCTACCGCATCATGAACCAGATGGCGCGCAAGGGCGTGGCGATTTTGATGATCTCCAGCGAACTGCCGGAAGTGGTGGGCATGAGCGACCGCGTCTATGTCATGCGTGAAGGCAGCATCGCCGGGGAGCTCCACGGACACGACATCTCTCAGGAAAACATCATGACGCTGGCAACCGGCGTGAACGACTCACATCATCAGGCGGTGCAACTATGACAACTCCAACCCATCCGCAGCAGGTGGCAAGATCTGCCTCCGCCAAAAAAATGCTGATGAGCGATCTGATGCAAACGGTCGGCATTTTGCCCATTCTCATCCTGATCGTGGCGGTTTTTGGCTTTATCGCCCCTAACTTCTTTACCGAAAGCAACCTGCTCAACATTACCCGCCAGGCGTCGATCAACATCGTGCTGGCGGCAGGGATGACCTTCATCATCCTGACCGGGGGGATTGACCTCTCCGTCGGGTCTATTCTGGGTACCACGGCGGTCGCCGCGATGGTGGTGTCGTTAATACCGGAATTCGCCGGGCTCTCTATTCCCGCCGCGCTGATGCTCGGCCTGGTGCTGGGGCTGTTCAACGGCGCGCTGGTGGCCTTTGCCGGACTGCCACCGTTTATTGTCACCCTCGGCACCTACACGGCACTGCGGGGCGCAGCGTACCTGCTGGCCGATGGCACGACGGTGATTAACTCGAACATCAATTTTGAGTGGATAGGCAATAACTATCTTGGCCCCGTGCCGTGGCTGGTGGTGATTGCCCTGGCGGTGATTGTGGTGTGCTGGTTTATCCTTCGTCGCACTACGCTTGGCGTTCACATCTATGCGGTAGGCGGCAACATGCAGGCGGCACGCTTAACGGGCATCAAAGTCTGGCTGGTGTTGCTGTTTGTGTATGGCATGAGCGGCCTGCTCTCCGGGTTAGGCGGTGTGATGAGCGCGTCGCGCCTCTACAGCGCCAACGGAAACCTGGGCATGGGTTACGAGCTGGATGCGATTGCGGCGGTGATCCTCGGCGGCACCAGCTTCGTTGGCGGGATCGGCACGATCACCGGCACGCTGGTGGGAGCGCTGATTATCGCCACCCTCAACAACGGCATGACGCTGATGGGCGTCTCCTACTTCTGGCAACTGGTGATCAAAGGGGCGGTGATCATCATTGCGGTGCTGATCGACAAATACCGTACCCGACACCATCAAAGTGCATAACAACAATACCCTACGTGAGGAAGAGAGCATGAGATTGAAGCCCTTAGTGACCGCGCTCTGTGCTGGCGCGCTGCTTGCCGCAACGCCGTTTGCGCAGGCGAAAGATCTGAAGTCCATCGGCGTAACGGTGGGTGACCTGGCCAACCCGTTCTTCGTGCAGATCACCAAAGGTGCCGAGCTGGAGGCGCGCAAGCTGGCGGGGGATAACGTCAAAGTGACGCTGGTCTCCAGCGGGTACGATCTGGGCCAGCAGGTGGCGCAGATCGACAACTTTATTGCCGCCAAAGTGGACATGATCATCCTCAACGCCGCAGATTCTAAAGGGATCGGCCCAGCGGTGAAACGCGCGAAAGAGGCCGGGATCGTGGTGGTCGCGGTTGACGTGGCGGCAGAAGGTGCAGACGCGACGATCACCTCCGATAACACCCAGGCGGGCGAAATGGCCTGTAAGTACATCACCGACCGCCTGAACGGCAAAGGCAATGTGGTGATCATCAACGGACCGCCGGTCTCTGCCGTCCAGAACCGTGTGGAAGGTTGCCAGACCGAGTTCAAAAAACACCCGGATATCAAAGTGCTCTCCGATAACCAGAACGCCAAGGGCAGCCGTGAAGGGGGTCTGGAAGTCATGACCTCGCTGCTGGCGGCCAATCCGAAGATCGATGGCGTCTTCGCGATTAACGATCCGACCGCGATCGGTGCCGATCTGGCGGCGAAACAAGCACAACGCAACGAGTTCTTTATCGTTGGTGTGGACGGTAGCCCGGACGGCGAAGAAGCCCTGAAGCGGGAAAACTCCCTGTTTGTGGCGACGCCGGCACAAGATCCGCAGGTCATGGCGGCAAAAGCGGTTGAGATCGGCTATGACATTCTACAGGGCAAACCGGCACCGAAAGAGCCTGTGCTGATCCCGGTGACGATGATCGATAAAAAGAACGTCGGCACGTATAAGGGGTGGACGGTTAAGTAACAATTGTGCGGCCCGATGCCCTCACCCTAACCCTCTCCCACAGGGAGAGGGGACTGGGCCGACAAAAAACACAAGGAGTCCCCATGAAACGCTCCGAAATCAACGAAATCCTCGGCCACACGCGGCAGTTTTTCTCCATGCACGACGTGCATCTCCCCCCTTTTGCCAGCTTCCCACCCACAAAATGGCAACAGCTCGATCAGGCCGCCTGGCAGGAAGTGTTTGACCTTAAGCTCGGTTGGGACGTAACGGCCTTTGGCGGCAGCAGCTTTGCCGCGCAGGGGCTCACGCTGTTTACCCTGCGCAACGGCTCACCAAACGGCACGCCGTATGAAAAATGCTATGCCGAAAAAATCATGCACGTACGCGACGGTCAGCTCACGCCCATGCATTTTCACTGGCGCAAACGGGAGGACATCATCAACCGCGGCGGTGGAAATCTCATTATTGAGTTATGGAATGCCGGTGCACCTGCAGAGACCGAAAACACGGACGTCACCGTCACGATAGACGGTTGCCAGCAGACCCACGCACCCGGCAGCCAGCTGCGCCTTACACCAGGGGAGAGCATCTGCCTGACGCCCGGCCTGTACCACAGTTTCTGGGGTGAACGCGGTTTTGGCGACGTGCTGGTGGGCGAAGTGTCATCGGTCAATGACGATGAACACGACAACCACTTTTTGCAGCCCGTTGCCCGCTATAACAACATCGAAGAAGACGAACCGGCGGTTCTGGTACTGTGCAACGAGTACAACCTGTTTCGGATATAAGGGGTAAATGATGCCATTGATTTCTCTTGCCGACGGTCTTGCGCACGCCAGGCAACATCGCTACGCGCTGGGTGCGTTCAACGTTCTCGACACCCACTTCCTGCGCGCCCTGTTTGCCGCGGCGAAGCAGGAGCGCTCGCCTTTTATCATCAACATCGCCGAAGTGCATTTTAAATATGTGTCGCTGGAGTCGCTTGTCGAAGCGGTTAAGTACGAAGCCGCCCGCCACGCGATCCCCGTGGTACTCAACCTCGACCACGGCCTGCACTTTGACGCCGTGGTGCGCGCCCTGCGCTTAGGGTTCAGCTCCGTGATGTTCGATGGCTCGACACTGAGCTACGAGGAGAATATTCGTCAGACGCGTGAAGTGGTGAAGATGTGTCACGCGGTGGGCGTGTCGGTGGAGGCAGAGTTAGGTGCCGTCGGTGGCGATGAAGGCGGGGCGCTCTACGGCCATGCGGATGAAGCGTACTTTACCGACCCGCAGCTGGCACGGGAATTTGTCGATTCAACCGGCATTGACGCGCTGGCCGTCGCCATTGGCAACGCACACGGCAAATACAAGGGCGAGCCAAAGCTCGATTTCCCCCGTCTGGACGCCATTCGCCAGCAGACCGGGCTGCCACTGGTGCTGCACGGCGGCTCCGGGATCAGCGATGCTGATTTTCGTCGCGCCATTGAACTTGGTATTCATAAAATCAACTTCTATACCGGCATGTCCCAGGCCGCGCTTTCCGCCGTTGAGCAGCGTATGGCCAACCGCCAGCCGCTGTACGATGAGTTTGCCGAGCTGCTGCTGGGCATAGAAGAGGCGATTACCGATACGGTCGCCGAACAGATGCGCATCTTTGGCAGCGCGGGGCAGGCATAATGGAACGCAAAGGGATCATCGCCGCGGGCAATATGCTGGTGGATCACGTTCACCAGATCGTGCAATGGCCGGAACGCGGCTGGCTGGCAGAAATTACCCACAGCGAGCGTTCCACCGGCGGCGCGCCGCTTAACGTCCTGCTGACGCTGGCAAAAATGCACGTCGGCCTGCCGCTGCAGGCGGTGGGGCTGATTGGCGAAGACAGCGACGGGGACTACATTCTGGCAATGCTCGACCAGTATCACGTCAATCGACAGCGCGTACAGCGCACCACCTTTGCGCCAACCTCCATGTCGCAGGTGATGACCGACCCCAGCGGACAGCGCACCTTTTTCCACTCTCCCGGGGCCAACCGCCTGCTGGATCTCCCCGCGTTTGACCGTCTCGACGGCACAATGAAAATCTTCCACCTCGGCTACCTGCTGCTGCTCGACAGTCTGGATATGCCAGATGACGAATACGGCACCCGCAGCGCACGGCTGCTGGCGCAGATGCGTGAGCAGGGGTATGAAACCTCGCTCGATCTGGTCTCCCGTAAGGGCGATCCGCGCTATCAGCCGCTGGTCCTCCCTGCCCTTCGTCATCTCGATTATCTGGTCATTAACGAACTGGAAGCCGGAGAATTTAGCGGCCTTGAGATGCGCGACGGCAACGACGCACCGCACGTTGCTCACATCGCTGAAGCCGCCGCGCAGCTGCTGGCGGCAGGCGTCCGGCAGCGGGTGGTGATCCACTGCCCGGAAGGTGCCTGGGGAGAAGCCGCAAACGAAGAAGGACGCTGGATCCCCTCATGGAGGCTGACTCAGGAGGAGATTATTGGCAGCGTCGGCGCGGGCGACGCCTTTTGTGCCGGTTTCTTATATGGCTGTCATGAATCGCTGCCGCTGGCAGAGAGTATTTACCTGGCGCATGCCTGCGCCCGGGCAAGCCTGCTGGCCGCGAATGCCATTGATGGAGCAAAAACGCTGGAGGAATTGACGCGCTTTATTCAGGAGAGCATCGCCTAAATTAACAAAAATTGCGATTTTTGATTACAGTTCTATGAATTTTGCATAGCCGAACTACACTCTCTGCGTCTGGCACATTCGGCGTGGGCAACATATTGCCCACACGCTTTTCCGAAATGAGAGATACAGAGGACAAGGAAAAATGTTCGCAGCAATTATCATCGCTATATTTATTATCAGTGTTATTTATGCGCATTCGCGCGGCAAAGAAAAACAGACGCTTTCCCGTCAACTTTTCGACCACTCCACCTTTATGGCGCCTATCAATATGTTTATGACGGCGTTCTCTTCGCTGCCCGCCAGACAGGCCTTTTTTGAAACCGAGCGCTTTCCGGAATTAAATAAACTGACGGAAAACTGGGAGGTCATTCGCGAAGAGGCGCTGCGTTTGCAGGATCATATTAAGGCGGCACAAAATCATAACGATGCCGGTTTTAACACCTTCTTTAAACGCGGCTGGAAACGGTTTTACCTCAAATGGTATGCCGATGCGCATCCCTCGGCTCAGACCCTGTGCCCCGTTACGACACAACTGGTGAGTGAGATCCCGTCCGTGAAAGCGGCAATGTTTGCCGAACTCCCGGCGGGCGCGAAGCTCGGCAAGCATCGCGATCCCTACGCCGGCTCGGTTCGTTACCATTTAGGCCTGGTCACGCCAAATGACGATCGCTGCTTTATAGAGGTTGACCAGCAGCGCCACAGCTGGCGTGACGGTGAGGCTGTCATCTTTGATGAAACTTACGTGCACTGGGCGGAGAATAAAACGGATCACACGCGGATTATTCTCTTCTGCGATATCGAACGTCCGATGAAATGGCGCTGGGCGCAGGCGGTTAACCACTGGGTCGGGACAACGCTGATGTCAGCGGCCAGCTCCCCCAATGACGATAACGACCGCACCGGGGGAATCAACCGTATCTTCAAATATGTGCACGCCGGGCGAGAACGCGGTCAGCGTCTGAAGAAGCGTAATCGGAAGCTCTATTACGCACTGAAGTACCTGGTCATCACGGCGATTTTCGCCGCGCTTATTGTCGCTGCCATAACGTAAGCACTTACGCCGCCCTATCGGGATGACAGACATCGGCGGCAAAGACGTAGCCCAGCCCGCGGATCGTTTTGATTAATGCGGGCTGGTGCGGATTGGCTTCGATTTTCCGGCGCAGGCGCATGATCAACACGTCGATGGTGCGGTCAAACACATCGGCACTTTCGCTGTGGGTCAGCTCAAGCAGCTGCTCGCGGCTCAGTACCCGGCGGGCATTCTGGGTAAGCGCCAGCAGCAGGCCGTATTCACCCTGGGTCAACGGTACGGGGTTACGCTGCGGATCGATCAGTTCGCAGCGGGTGGTATCCAGCGTCCAGCCATTAAAAGCAATGCCCGCCACTCGTGGCGCGGGCGTGTCGGCCGCCAGCGCTCCGGTACGCCTGAGCACGGCTTTAACCCGGGCGACCACCACACGCGGATTAAACGGTTTGCCAATGTAATCGTCGGCACCCATCTCCAGCCCTACCACCACGTCAGACTCACTCCCCAGCCCGGTAAGCATCACTACCGGCAGATCCGGGCGTTGCTTTTGCAACTGCAGCAGGACCTGCAGGCCGTTGATATCCGGCAGCATCATGTCCAGCAGGACCAGGGCAATTCCCGGTTCCTGATGAACCCGGTTCAGTGCGTCCTGTCCGTTATGGCAGACGAGCACCGTAAAGACGTGCTCGCTGAGCACATCCTGCAGCAGCTCGCACACTGCCGTATCGTCATCAACCACCAGAATCGCCGGTTTCATCGCATGCTTCCGTCAGGGGATTATGTTAAGTCTGAACTATTCTGCCGTCGGCTCCAGCCAAATGGATTTTTACGTGACGGAATTACAACCCATGTCACATCCGCTGCCTTTTCGACACGTCAATTTTGACGATTGCCTGCTTTTCGTCAGGGTTTTGCCAGGAAAACACCCGTAAAGTCGAGTGATACCCACACTAAAAACATGGCATAAAAGCTGCATTATGGCTGCGAAATGATTAACTGGAGCAGACTGATGAAAAAAGTCGTCACGGTTTGCCCTTATTGTGCCTCAGGTTGCAAGATCCACCTGGTGGTCGATAACGGCAAAATCGTCCGGGCGGAGGCCGCACAGGGGAAAACCAACCAGGGCACGCTGTGCCTGAAAGGGTACTACGGATGGGATTTTATTAACGATACCCAAATTCTCACCCCGCGCCTGAAAACCCCCATGATCCGCCGTGAACGCGGTGGCAAGCTGGAAGCCGTCTCGTGGAACGAGGCGCTGGACTACGTCGCCACCCGCCTGAGCGCCATTAAGGCTAAATATGGCCCGGATGCGATCCAGACCACCGGGTCATCGCGCGGGACGGGTAACGAAACCAACTATGTAATGCAAAAATTCGCGCGCGCCGTTATTGGAACCAATAACGTCGACTGCTGCGCTCGCGTCTGACACGGCCCATCGGTTGCAGGTCTGCACCAGTCGGTCGGAAACGGCGCAATGAGTAATGCAATTAACGAGATAGACAACACCGATCTCGTCTTTATCTTCGGCTATAACCCGGCGGATTCTCACCCGATTGTCGCGAACCACGTTATTCGCGCCAAACAGAACGGGGCGAAAATCATCGTCTGCGATCCGCGCAAAATCGAAACGGCTCGTATTGCAGATATGCACATCGCGTTGAAAAACGGCTCGAACATCGCGCTGTTGAACGCCATGGGGCACGTCATTATTGAGGAGAACCTCTACGACCAGGCGTTTGTCGCCACTCGTACGGAAGGTTTTGAAGAGTATCGGAAAATTGTCGAAGGCTATACGCCAGAATCTGTCGAAGCGATCACCGGCGTCAGCGCGCAGGAGATCCGTCAGGCAGCAAGGATGTACGCCGGGGCGAAAACCGCCGCCATTCTGTGGGGCATGGGCGTGACCCAATTCTATCAGGGCGTGGAAACCGTGCGTTCCCTGACCAGCCTCGCCATGCTGACCGGCAACCTTGGCAAGGCACACGTCGGGGTGAACCCGGTACGCGGTCAGAACAACGTGCAGGGTGCCTGCGATATGGGTGCGCTGCCGGACACCTATCCGGGCTATCAGTACGTGAAGTTCCCGGAAAACCGCGCGAAGTTTGCCAAAGCGTGGGGTGTGGAAAGTTTGCCGGAGCACACAGGGTATCGCATCAGCGAGCTGCCGCACCGGGCGGCACATGGTGAAGTGCGGGCGGCTTACATCATGGGCGAAGATCCTCTCCAGACCGACGCCGAGCTCTCTGCGGTGCGTAAAGGGTTTGAGGATCTGGAGCTGGTGATTGTTCAGGACATCTTTATGACCAAAACCGCAGCAGCGGCGGATGTGATTTTACCGTCAACGTCCTGGGGCGAGCATGAAGGGGTTTACACGGCGGCAGACCGTGGCTTCCAGCGCTTCTTTAAAGCGGTGGAGCCGAAGTGGGATCTGAAAACCGACTGGCAAATCATCAGCGAAATTGCCACCCGCATGGGTTATCCGATGCACTACAACAACACTCAGGAGATCTGGGACGAGTTGCGGCATCTGTGTCCGGACTTCTACGGTGCAACCTATGAAAAAATGGGTGAACTGGGGTATATCCAGTGGCCGTGCCGGGATGAGTCTGAGGCCGACCAGGGCACGTCGTATCTCTTTAAAGAGAAATTCGACACCCCAAATGGGCTGGCACAGTTCTTCACCTGCGACTGGGTTGCCCCCATTGATAAACTCACCGATGAGTATCCAATGGTGCTCTCCACCGTGCGTGAAGTGGGCCACTACTCCTGCCGTTCGATGACCGGCAACTGCGCGGCGCTGGCAGCGCTGGCGGACGAACCTGGTTATGCGCAGATCAACACCGCCGACGCTGAACGTCTTGGCATTGAAGACGAAGCGCTGGTATGGGTGAACTCGCGTAAAGGCAGGATCATTACCCGTGCGCAGGTCAGCGATCGTCCCAACAAAGGGGCGGTGTACATGACCTATCAGTGGTGGATTGGCGCCTGTAACGAACTGGTGACGGAGAACTTAAGCCCGATAACCAAAACGCCGGAGTATAAGTACTGTGCCGTACGCGTGGAGCCGATTGCGGATCAGCACGCTGCGGAACAGTATGTGATCGACGAATATAACAAGCTGAAAGCCCGCTTGCGCGAAAGTGCGATGGGATAATAATATTATTTAATTGATGAATAAAGGGAGTGAAATATTCACTCCCTTTTTATTTCCGCCTAACTCATTAAAAATATCAATTATTAATCTTGAAAGCTGCTCGCAGAAATAATGTAAATTGCACGAAAAAGAATTACATCTTTGCATTTTGATTCAAATGGATAAGATGTGCGGCGGGTGCTTAAGACTTTCTGTCTTGAGCATTGTTGAGGGACAGAAAGTGGAAAGCCCCGGGAAATATTCATTTACCTGTACTGCACCCATTTTGTTGGACGATGAAATGGAATAGTCCCTGATATGTCAAAGCCAAAATACCCCTTCGAAAAGCGCCTTGAAGTCGTGAATCACTACTTC
>NZ_JBMKHJ010000044.1:0-33589 GCF_049237265.1 Enterobacter cloacae complex sp. IR5384
AACAGTAAGCGTCGGCATGGTTCTAGCGAACAGATGTCACCGACAGAATATGAAAACCAGTATTATCAACGGCTCGGAAGTGTCTAGATTATCCGTGGCGATTCACAGCGAAGAAAATATCCTTAGCACTTTTAAACAATTACATCTGAATAAAGGTGAAGTTTTTGAACGTGGCGTGATTAACGTGTTTAAAGGTCTGAGCTGGAATTTTAAGACAAACAGCCCTTGTAGGTTTGGCGGGAAAATCATCGTGACGGGACTGGTCAAATATGACCGGTGGGGATTTGGTTTGAACTGGGGGTGGCAGCGTGATCGCCTGGCTGACCTTGAGCGCATGCTGATGCTTCTCGATGGAAAACCTGTCCCCGACAACCGCGACGATGTTACCCGTCGACTGGGAGACCATATCCATGAAAATAGGCACGGCAATCATTATGAGGATGAGATGTTTACTATTAAGTACTTTCAGAAGGGAACAGCGCATATCAGCTTCAAAAGGCCAGAACTGCTTGATAAAATGAACGACATTGTCGCGAAGCATTTTCCTTCGATGTTACCCGCTCGTTCCTGAGTTTGAATCCCCCAATCCAGCACCAAAAAGGACTGAGGGTACAAATGAGGGCACAAAAACAATCAAACAAAAAATAAACAATAAAATTCAATAAGTTAACTGATAAAGTCGATTCCGAGTCCGGCACCACTATTTAAAGAACCCGCCCAAAAGGCGGGTTTTTGCTTTTGAGCCAGTCTAACAGCTCAATGCTTCCTACTTTATGTTCTTAGCCAACGCGGTGCTTTTAACGTTTCGGCACAGGATCATGGCGCTTCCCTAAAACGCTCGCAGTTATCCGCGAGTTCCGTGAAGTCGGTTTTGTGATTGAAGGGAACGGTAAATAAAGGGCGAATCGAGGTTGGGATAGTAGGCATAGAGCTCTTTATTCAATACTAAAGAGTTCTGTATATCTGCTAAATACTCGCCATCAAATCCCCCAACGTCACCATCAATATCATCGGATCCATTGGCGATGGCTCAAACCCCACCCGCAGATAAAATTCCCGCGCTTCATCCGACAGCGCATGAACCAGCATTCCGCGAATGCCGATGGTCTCCGCCACCTGGATCACCCGCAGCCCGGCGTCGCGTACCAGTGCCCGACCAACGCCCTGCCCATGCAGAGACTGATCTACCGCCAGGCGTCCCAGCACAACAACCGGGATGGGATCGGGCATATTGCGACGAAAGCGACCGGGTGCGGTATTCGTCATGACCGCACTGGATGCCAGCGAGTAATAAGCCAGAACGTTAGAATCGTTGCCACAACAGACAAAGGTACGGGATGCACCACTGACCTGATTTTTCATCGCCCGCTGCTTCAGCCAGTTATCCATCGAATCCACACCACAGCAAAATGGAGTAAGCATATGACCGGCGTGAAGGGGCTCTGGGGCAGAGATCATTTTTCCCGCTCCCACGGCGCAGGGGTCTGCATAGTTTTACGCAGTGTGGCATTAGGTGCTGGAGCCTGATCCAGACGAGCCAGAAATTCCTGATAAGCCTCTGGATCGGCCATTATGATGCGTTGTTCGATCAGTGCCTCTTCCGCAGCAGCGCGGGCTGCTTCCAGCACAAAGTCAGTGCGGTTTTTCCCTCTCGCTTTCGCCGCCCGATCGATAAGATCTCGCTCGGCAGGCCTGATACGCAGGTTCAGGGTTTCGCGTTTCATCGCCATAGTGTTTGCAGCTGGCATGGTGTTGTCCTCCTGTGTTTCATTGGGTATTAAGTATACAACATGCGTAACGCAGATGTCATTACAACGATTCTAAAGGAATCGAATCGAAAGGATTTCTACTTATTAATATTCACCTTTATGTTTTATAAAATGAAATAAGACCCACTCTCTGGGACTTCACAATAAATAACAAAAGAATTTTCGAAAGAAATCAAATCGGTAAGTAATTTGGAACCCGCAAAAAATCAATACTTCTACACGCCCTTCTATCCACGACTCCCCGACCACTGTGTCAGCAGCGCATGCAGTTTAGCCGGCTCCAGAGGCTTACGTAGCACCATGTACCCTTCCTGCTCCGCCTCCAGCAGAACCGGCGAATTAAATTCGCCGCTGACCATCGCGCCACTCATGTCCGGCAGACGTTCAAATAGCGCTTTCAGGATGTCGAAGCCGCTTTCGCCGGAGCGCAGACGCTGGTCGCACAGCACGGCGAACGGCGTGAAGCCATCGTCGATGATAGCGAACGCTTCTTCAGCGGAGGCCGCACAGCGCACGTTGATTCCCCAGATGCTCATCAGGCTCTCCCAGGCAGACGTCACCAGCGGGTCGTCATCAACCACCAGACAGGAACCGTGCAGCGGCGCATAGCGTACCGGCGTGGCGATGTTGTCATAGGCGGGTGGCATCTCCGGCGCGATCTCTTCGCCAGCATATTGGGTAAAGCACATCCAGAAGCGTGAACCTTTACCTTCAATGGATTGCATCCCGTACTTCACCTTCATCAGCTTGGCACAGCGGGCAACGACGGCCAGACCCAGCCCGTGTCCTGCACTGTCGATCTTTCAGGCCAGTTCGGGGCGATAGTAAGGTGAGAAGATTTTACCTTTCTCGTCATCGGCAATACCGACACCTGTGTCCCACACCTCCACCATACACCTGTCACCACGTGGTCGGATGGCGACCAGCACGCCGCCCTGTAGTGTGTAGCGGAGGGCATTTTGAATAAGGTTAATGAGCGATTGTCGCACCAGCAGCGGATCGCCCATCACGTAGATGCGGCGTTTAGGCCGCCAGGTGCGCAGCCTGAGTGCACGGCTGTTGGCCTCTTCGCGAAACAGCGTGATCACCGAGTCGAGCAGCGCGCCGATGTCCACTCTGGCAGGGGCAGTAAGCACATTCCCGGATTCAATCTTGCTGAGGTCAAGGAGGGAATTGAACATCAAATGCACCGAGCGGACGCTCTGCTGCAGATCAAGCAGTTGGGGCGTGAGGCTGTCGTCCTGGTTTCGGTGGATAATCGCTTCGATCAGAAACCCCATGGCGTGTACCGGTTGGCGCAGGTCGTGGCTGGCGGTCGTCAGGAACTGATTTTTATCCAGCAGCGCCTGCTCAGCTTCCTCTTTGGCCTGGCGAAACTGTTCTGCCAGGCGTGAGCTTTTTTCCTCAAGCAGCGCCTGCTGAATAAAGAACGCGTGCGATGTTAATGCATGGCGGTAAATGGCGAAGCCGTACAGCAGGTTCAACATCAGCACAATGAACATCAGATCGTCCAGCCGCCAGATAATGCCAAGATTCAGTACACCCCAGGAGGCGAAGAAAAAGCATGTAAAGGTGCTGATGACCGGCGTCAGATGCGTCGCATTGGCGGCAACGATGGCGGCAATACTGATATTGAGGAGCAGGAAAAAGTCAAAGTTCTGCGTCTGCGGCGTAATTAAATAGAGAGATGAAATCCCCAGCCCGTGAATAAAAGCGATCTTATTTATACGCGGCAGCCAGCGGCGCAGGACGTCTGCTTCATCATGCTCTTTCGCTTCGCGCTGGTAGCGTCGGTGCAATATTCGGATCGCCACGGCACATAGCAGGTAAATAATTATCCAGGGAATGGTTGGGCCGAGTTCATCGCCCAGCAAATTAATCCAGATGGCGAAAGGAATACCGACGAAAGGGACAGCGCTGAAACTGAACACCAGCCGCAAAAAGGTATTATTTAGCAAACGGATCTGCGCGGGAGGAGAGATGCCAGCGTTCTGTAAGCTCTGTAAAAATCTCATTCCGACGGTTCCCGTTTGCCATGCAGAAGCGTGATGGCTTCGACCCGACTGTTAACTCCTATCTTTTTCAATATATTGCTGATGTGCTCTTTGACTGTAGGCTCAGAAATAGAAAGTTGCGCGGCAATTCTTTTATTTGGCAGGCCACGCATAATCATATTTAACACGTCTATTTGTCGCGGCGTTAAGTTAAATTTACTTAACTTCTCATTATTCGACTCAACGGAAAATTCGTTTCCCTCAGGAAACCAGGTGAGATTATCAGTGAGGGCAAAAACGGCCCGTGAAAACATTTCAGGTGGCTCGCTTTTCAATACGAAACCGTGCCCCCCGGCGGCGTGAACTTTCTGCCAGATATCGTTATTGTCATCCCCACTAACCACCAGGAGCCTTACCTGTGGGTAAAGTTGTTTTACTTCTTTGAGTAATTTCAACGCGGTACCGGACGAGAGCCAAAAATCGATTACCAGCAAACGTGGCGGGCCATTATCCCTAATTTGACGGTAGCAATCATCCTCATTCGTCACCACACTCGCCTGCTTAAATCGGCAATGTGTAATCAGAAAATTGGCGATACCGCTTGCTACCAATGGATGGTCATCAACGACCAACGCATAATTCTGCCCCAAAGGATCCTCCTTTTACCTTCGCATATTAGAGAGTACGGATGAATTATTATCTACCCACCCTACTTTAGGAGGGTTTTTTCGATTAGGAAAGGGAAATATATTATTCGCAGATTTGAGTAATAGAAAACATAAATACAATCAGCGAAATTAACTGATTGGATATAAAGGATAATTTATGAAAAAACCACTACTCTTTTTAACCGTTACGTTGATGCTAGCCGGTTGTTCCACGCTAAAAACCGATCAGGCCATTCCACTTCTGCAGGCGGAAACCGCTAAAATGCTGGGGCTGGGCTCATCGGATGAAATAACCGTAACCAATGTTAATGGCGCCCAACCGGATGCACTGGGAGGGCAAAAGCTGTCTTATCGCGCTACGACGGAAAAAGGGCGTATTTTCGATTGCTCATCGATGATGATGCCAGGGATTTTAGGATCCGCCCCGACGCTGAGCGCGCCAACCTGTACACCTGTGGTCACCCATAAATAATTAACTTCACATCAAAAGGCGTACACATATTACGCCTTTTACTTTTTCTGTCGTATCGCATTTTTCATATAAAACCGATTTTCCAGACATCACGCTAATGAGTACGGAGATACCCTGTGAATAACTCTACATCGCATTCTTTAGCGGTAAAGACGCCGCTTTCCAGGCTTTACCTCGCTCTATTTTCCGCGCCGCTGTTACTGCTTTCACCTGCCGATTTCGCGCGTGCAGCCGATGCCATTTTTGATGGCGACTCACGTATTACCGAAACGCTGGGTTACACCGGAGACGTTTACGTTGGACGCAATCAACGCGGAAACCTGCTAATCGATAATGGCAAAATCACCGCCTATAACATCAATATCGGTCGGCTGTTCGACGGCCAAATTTATGAAAGCGTGGTCACAGTCCGTGGGCCAAACGCTGAGCTTAACGCGGTGAACGATCAGTACGTCCTGCGCGGCGACCTGAATCTTGGCCTCGGCACCCTGCGAGTCGAACAGGGCGCGCTGGCGAGCGCGAAAGAGATAGTTGTCGGCACCACCCGCGGCTACGACAGCCACCTTATCGCCACGGGCGCCGGATCTCGCGTAACCAGTAATTTCCTTAGCGTAGGTACCGATCTGGGCGCACGCTCCACGCTGGCGATTGAGGACGGCGCCGCGCTCAATACCACCTACGATGCGCGCATCGGCAATGGTACCGGGCCAGATGAAACCGACACACTGAGCCCGAAAGCCACCGTCACGGGGAGCGGCTCACAGTGGAATGTTGGCCGTACGCTGACGCTTAATGGCGACCTGGACGTGCTGAACGGCGGAGCGGTTAACGTTGGCGGCGTGCAGGTGGCGGGCGTCTCCGGGGCCGGAAAAACCGCCGAGCTGGTCATTGCAGGCAAAGACTCGCGCTTTACCAGCGACAGCAGCGTTAGCGTGGGCGATTATGGCAATGGCGTGCTGTCGGTTATTGACGGCGGTTCATTTTCCGCAGGCAGCAATGCGCTGATTGTAGGGACATCGGGCTCCGGTTCGAACCGGGGGGCGCTCATCATCGGCAGCCGCGGCAACATGGACACCGGCACGGGTATAACTGAGCCAACGCTTGGTACGGCAGGCGGCGCGGGTACCCTCGATGCGAAGACGGCAATCAGCCTGCGTGGCGGGCTATTCGGCAGTTATGTCTATTTCAACCATACCGACGAAAATTACATCTTCAGCAACAAGATGAGCGGCGAAGGTGAGGTGATAAATACCTCCGGGCAGACAACGCTGAACGGCGATCTTTCAGCGCTTCAGGCGAACGTGACCGCGCGCGGTGGCAAAGTCATTATTGCCAGCAACATCAACACCCAGTCAGAAGACGATATTTTTGAAATTCAGACCCTTAGCGCCGAGAACGGCGGTACGCTGATCCTCAACGCAACGGCGGGATCCGACGTTAACAACGGACAAGGTTACAGTAGCGCCGCGTCAATCAAGGCCGGTGGCACGCTGGGGGGGAACGGCACGTTGGGCCAGACTGAGATCCTGTCCGGCGGGCATATCTCACCAGGGGATGGCGATATCGGCACGCTGACGCTGAAACGTTATCTGAATTTTATCGGCGAATCCTTCTATGACGTTGATATCGCGGGAGATGGCCGCAGTGACCAACTGCTGGTATCGGGCAAAACCACCATCAGCAATCAGGCTAAGGTACAGGTCACCGCGCTGGATCCGCAAACCAGCTACAAAACGGGCCAAAGCTATCGCATTTTAACCTCGAACGGGGGTATTGACGGCCAGTTCGCCGGAGCGATTTCCAAATCCGCCTTCCTGGACGTGGCGCTTAAGCAGAGCACCGACGCCGTCGATCTGACCATTGCGCAGAAAGAGACCGGCGGCGAGAATCCTGGAGGTGAAAACCCGGGCGGTGAAAACCCGGGTGGTGAGAACCCGGGAGGAGAAAACCCCGGCGGTGAAAACCCGGGTGGTGAAAACCCGGGTGGTGAGAACCCGGGAGGAGAAAACCCCGGCAGCGGCAAGCCAGGGATTTTCCAGACCGTGGCAAAGAGCAGCAACCAGTGGAATACCGCCGGCGCGCTCTCCACGCTCACGCAAAGCGGCCCGTCGCTGGCGCTGTATAACTCGCTACTGGTGCTGAGCGCACCGGAAGCGCGCGAGGCGTTTAACCAGCTGTCCGGAGAAGTTTATCCGTCAATACAATCCAACCTGATAGCCGGCAGCACGCAGGTGTTTAACGTGTTAAACCAGCGTATGCAGCGCGCGTTTGATAACGACAGCCTGCCGATACCACCGTTAGCGATGTCGCTGGTGCAGCAGCCGGAGCCGCAAAACAATGGCGTATGGGGCCAGACCTTCAGCTCCTGGAGCCGAAACAGCGGCGACGGTAACGTGGGCAAGCTGGACGGCAACACCACCGGTTTCCTGCTGGGGGCAGATCGTAAGCTGGCGGATCATAACGTACGTGTCGGTGGTTACTTCGGCTACAGCCGCGGTGATTACGACGTCGACAGCCGTCGTTCCTCAACAGATACCGACAACTATCACCTCGGCCTGTATGCAGCGGGTCAACAGGATGCGTTCTCCCTTCGCGGCGCACTGGGTTACACCTGGCACAAGATCGAAGGCGAGCGCAATGTTGATTTCAGCGGCTTCTCGGATCGGCTGAAGTCTGATTACGACGCCAACTCGCTGCTGGCGTTCACCGAAGCGGGCTACCGCTTTGGCCAGCCAGAGATGAATGTCGAGCCCTTTGTTAACCTCTCCTGGATTCGACTGCATACCGACAGTTTCAGGGAAGACGGCGGTGCCGCCGCGCTGAGCGTACGTAACGAAACGATGAACACCTTCTATTCCACCCTCGGGGTGCGCGGTGTGACCGGGTTGCCGAAGAACGTTAACCTCTACGGTTCGTTGGGCTGGCAGCACGCCTATGGCGATAAGAATACCTCTTCGCGTATGGCATTTGCGGGCAGCGACGCGTTCATTACCCAGGGTCAGGCCGTGGATGAGGACGTGATGGTGGGTGATATCGGCGTGAGCGTACAACTGTCGCGTGCTGCGACGCTGGATGTGGGCTATCAGGGGCAATATGGTGCCGATACCCGCGTCAACTCGGTTAACGCTAATCTGCGCTGGTCGTTCTGATTGATATCAACGCTGAAGTGCCGGGTTGCGCTACGTCGACCCGGCCTTCGTGGCGGTTTTTTTTGGCCTATGACCCAATCAGGGATCGTTCCCATCTCCATCCAGCAGTTTGTTTTTAAAGATAAACAAACACGCCTCGTTAAAATTCTCCGCCCCCAGTCGTTCAGAGAGCGCCGTTCGCGTCCGGTAGAGGCTTTTAATCGAGGTGTTCAGTTCCTCCGCCACCTCTTCCATCGACATGCCCGCCCTGAGCAACCGCAGCATAATCGCTTCATGGGTACTCAACCGTAAGTTAAGCAGCCATTTGGTCGTCAGGCGCCTGCCTTTCATATTCAGCACCAGATTAAACAACGACGCCATGTCAGCCACCGGAAGCGCAGTATTCATAAACATCCTCATGCTGAGCTGATTCTCCTCCCGGTGCCGCATATCGAGCATGACGCAGCCGATTGTTTTTCTCGTTCTGGCCGGATGGCGTATCAGATAATCATACAGACGGAGCGGTGAACGGCTGTCAATCAGCACAGAATATTCATCTGCACTGTTATCAAATATCTTTCTGTCAATCGAGTCCAGCAGGATAATATCCGGAAAAAATATCCTCATTCCTCTGACGAGGTAGCGATCCTGTGTCACTAACACTATTGAAGTTGCCACTAACCATCCCTTTTAGATTAAAGCAAGAACGACCCTTCAGAAAGAAGACGCCTTCGTTTTATAGCGCTTTTACATGAACGATAAATGTATTCTGGCTTTGATCATCCCTCGACACGTACATTGATTTGTAAGACTTCCCATAGACTATCACTCAATGTCTGCTATTAATTATAAGTAAAAAACAATCGCAGAAAAGTCACCTCTCAAGATATTAAGAATTTTTGTCACGAAACTTCCCAAACATGCACCAGAAAGTACTTTAATTTATGCACCAAAGCCGCATTAAAAATATAAACAAAAACGTCACAATAAAAATAAATACATTATATATCAACGCATTACAAATATAGACTCCGTTAAAAATAATCATAAAAATCACCCGGATACAGAATTATCTCAAAACAACAACCCGGCTTTTCAACATATTTATCCGTCAACATATCAGGTGTACATTACCTTTCACTGGTCCATAACGATAAGGATCCATAATTACCTTTAAGTAAGTACCTCATAACGTAACTGCATTCACATTTTACGCTCTCATTTATGGCCTTTAACGCTACGTATAAAGGCGGCCGTGTTGCGCAATGGATTTATGATAAACAAATGGCAAATAGATATGGAAAGATCACTTCGCTTCAATACTTTATTCTTTTACCGCGTTCCAAAATTATTGTGTCTGCTATTACTGTTTCCCATTCTGGTTCAGGCTGCCGAATCCGTATATGAACAACAGATTCAGCAGGCGCGCAATGGTAATTACACTTCGTTTCTCCATTACCTGCAGCGTTATCAACAACAGCATGCTCTGACGCCAGAACAAGTGGCAGACTGGCTGCAGGTTGCCTCCTGGGCGGGACGCGATGATGAGGTTATTGAGGTGTGGTTGCGTTATCACGTTTATATGCCCCTGCCCGCCCGGGGAGTGGCCGCAGCCGCGCAATCCAGGAGAAATCAAAAGCAGTGGCAATCTGCGCTCGCGCTCTGGAAGCAGGCCTGTAGCCTTGCACCGGAGAACGACGACTACCGTATCGGGTATATCAAAACCCTGGCCGATGCCCGCATGGATCGGCTGGCCCTGCAGGAAGCGCAAAAACGGGTAACAGCGCACCCCAGCCAGATAAACCTTGAGACGCTCGCCTATGTGTACTTACGCCAGGGGAAAAGCTGGGATCGTCTATTAGCGGACACCCGCGCCCTGAAGAGCGCCCCCGAGAATCACGTACTGCTCAGGGCGCTCGTCGACGCCCTGAACGATAACCGGGTCAGTACGCCTGCCCTGCGGCTGTCACAGGGGATTTCTCTGCCGCCCGCACAACGGCGCCAGCTTGAACTTAACGCCGCCGCCGAACAGGTACGCCTTGCCGATGCGCCTGGGCGGACGGAAAAAGAGCGCCTGCGTCTCGCGCAAGCCGCACTGAATCGCTATGACGCCCTGCTTGCCCGCTGGCAACACGAACCGCAGGCGGCAGAAGATATCATTCGCGCCCGCGTCGACCGTCTTGGCGCGCTATATGCGCATGGTGATTACCCGCAGGCGATCGCTGAATATCGCGCGCTGACGTCAGCTCACCATCCGGTGCCGGGCTGGGCAATCGGCTGGGTGATCTCTGCGTATCTGCAGGAGCAAAACGCCGATGCAGCCCTGGCACTCCTGCAAAAGTATCCTGACTATGCGCGTAACCCGCAGGATGAAGAACATCAGCTTTTCTATGCATATCTGGACACCGGTCAGTATCAGGCCGCCCGTCACTATCTTACGCAGATAACCCGCAACGTTCCCTGGGCTCGCTACGATTACGGCTCGCCAACCGCCCAGCCCAACGATCAATGGCTTATCGGCCAGTCGCTCACGTTTCAGTATTTGCTGGCAACCCATGCCCTGCCGCAAGCAGAAGCCGTGGCGCACCGTCTGGCTGCCACGGCACCCGGCAACCTGGGGCTACAGATTGATTATGCCGCCCTGCTTCAGGCTCGTGGCCTGCCACGGGCGGCAGAGCAAAAGCTCAAAATGGCGGAGGTACTGGAGCCGTCAAATACAGAGCTGGAGCTGCAGCAGGCTTATGTCGCGATGGATCTGCAGGAGTGGCGACAAATGGAACTCCTGACCGACGACGTGCTCGCCCGTGCGCCACGTGATCGCAGCGTCCAGCGCCTGGACAGGCTCAGAAATGTGCATCATATGTCTGAACTGCGTCTGAACGCAGGCAAGGGATTGCACTCCGACAACCCGGTCAGCGGGACACACGATCTGAACTGGGACGCCACGCTCTATGGCCCACCAGTCGCTGATAACTGGCGACTGTTTGGCGGCACCCGCTTTGCCGAGGGCAATTTTGACGAAGGCAAAGGCACCAGCCGCCATCTGGTCGGCGGCGTCGAATGGCGGTCACGGGATATCTGGCTTGAAGCGGAGCTCTCCGGCAACCGTTATCACGGCACCCACACGCCTGGCGCTCGCCTCTCCGGTCAGTACAGCCTGAACGATCGCTGGCAATCTGGCGGCAGCCTTGAACGGCTGTCACGCACCACGCCGTTGCGGGCGTTACGCAATGGGATCCGTGCAGACCGCGCAGAAGGCTGGGTGCGCTGGTATCAGAACGAGCGTCGTGAGTACCAGCTCAGCGCCGCCATCAGCCATTTTTCCGACCATAACCGCCGACAAGAGTACACCCTCACCGGCAAGGAGCGGCTCTGGCAAACGCCGACCCTGACGCTGGATCTTGAACCGGGCATCTCCGCCAGCGCGAATAGCCAGCGGGATACGCTCTATTACAACCCCGAGCGGGATCTGTCCGCGACGGCTGCGTTGTCCGTCGATCATCAGTTGTACCGCTATTACGACACCCTCTGGAGCCAGCAACTGGTCGCCGGAGCCGGAGGATACTGGCAGAAAAATCAGTCTGCTGGCGCCATCACCCTGCTCGGCTACGGGCAACGCGTTCAATGGAACAACGTCGTGGATACCGGCGTGATGTTGAACTGGGATAAGCGCCCTTACGACGGCAAACGAGAAAGCAATCTCGCCGTCACTTTCGATGCGACTTTACGGTTTTAAGGATGAATATGTTGACCATTCGTTTTCCTGTGGGCCTGCTCATCATCGGCTGGTTATGCCTCAGCGCGAGCGTCTGTGCCCAGGCCATTTCGTTTATTTCGCCCAACGAGAGACCTCAGCCGGAAGCCAGTAAACCCTGGCCGAAGAATCACTTTCTCGTGCTGGCCTATCACGATGTGGAAGATGACGCCGCCGATCAGCGCTATCTCTCCGTGCGGACCAGCGCCTTAAACGAGCAGATAAGCTGGCTTGTGCATAACGGGTATAACGCCATCAGCGTGCAGGATATTCTGAATGCCCACGACGGTAAAAAAACGCTGCCGCCAAAGGCCTTTCTGCTCAGTTTTGATGACGGCTACAGCAGTTTTTATACCCGCGTCTGGCCGTTGATCCAGGCATGGAATGTGCCGGCGCTGTGGGCCCCTGTTGGCAGTTGGGTGGATACGCCAGCACATCAAAACGTGAATTTTGGCGGTTTGATGACGCCCCGGGACCGTTTCGCGACGTGGGACATGGTGCGCGAGTTAAGCCAGTCCCCGCTGATTGAGATCGGATCGCATACCTGGGCTTCGCATTACGGTATACCGGCCAATCCACAGGGAAGCCGCGAACCGGCTATTGCCAGCCGCTTTTACGATAACGCGACAGGGCGTTACGAAACTGACCAGCAGTTCAGCCAGCGCATCGGCGATGACGTGCGGAAAGTCACCGAAAAAATCGCGCAGGTGACGGGCAAAGCGCCGCGTGCCTGGGTGTGGCCCTACGGTGCTGCCAACGGCACGTCGCTCGCCATTGCCAGACAGCAGGGTTATCAGCTGGCCTTTACCCTTGAGGACGGGCTGGCAGATGTGCGTCACCTGGACAACATACCGCGCCTGTTAATCTCCGGGAATCCCTCGCTTAAAGCCTTTGCCAGCAGCATCGCGCAGATTCAGGAGACCGACCCTGTGCGCGTGATGCATGTCGATCTGGATTACGTTTATGACCCCGATCCGGCTCAGCAGACCAAAAACATCAATACGCTGATCCAGCGGGTCTACGACATGAAAATCAGCCATGTTTTCCTGCAGGCATTTTCCGATCCCCTCGGCAACGGCACGATTAACGCGCTCTACTTCCCCAACCGTCGGCTGCCCGTGCGTGCCGATCTCTTTAACTTTGTCGCCTGGCAACTGCAAACCCGCGCGGGCGTAAAAGTCTACGCGTGGATGCCGGTTCTCTCGTTCGATCTCTCCCCTGCACTGCCGCGCGTGCAGCGTCGGGATCGGCAAACGGGCCAGGTACGCGTCGCCACCGAGCCCTATACCCGGCTTTCGCCGTGGGATCCGCAGGTTCGACAGCAGGTGACCGAAATCTATGAAGATCTGGCCCGCTATGCCAGCTTCAATGGGATCTTGTTCCATGACGATGCGGTGCTGACGGATCAGGATGATGCCGGGCAGCAGACAACGCGCCAGAAAAGCCAGACGCTAATCGGGTTTACCCACGCCCTGAGCCTGGCGGTGAAGCATATCCGCGGTCCGCAGATAAAAACCGCGCGCAATATGTTCGCCCTGCCGATCCTCGACCCGGCGAGCGAGGCGTGGTTTGCGCAGAATCTTGATGACTTCCTGGCGGAGTATGACTGGACGGTGCCGATGGCCATGCCGCTGATGGAGTCCGTCCCGGCAGACGAGAGCAACGCCTGGCTAACGCGCCTGGTTAAGACCGTCGCAACTCGCCCCGGCGCGCTGAATAAAACCATTTTTGAGCTGCAGGCCCGTGACTGGGCGCAGACACCGCAACGCGCCGTACCCGATAGTCGCCTGGCGGAGTGGATGCGCGTGCTCCAGCTTAACGGCAGCAAACATTACGGTTACTACCCCGACGATTTCATCCATAACCAACCTGATCTTTCCCGTATCAGGCCTGAATTCTCTTCGTACTGGTATCCTGACAATGACTGATCGCCTTATCGCTTTCTCAATTTTGTGCCTGGTATTTGGGTTGCCATTAGGCGTGGCCGCCCTCTTTACCGGCGAACTGATTCTGGATTTTGTCTTCTTCTGGCCCCTGTTCATGTCCGTATTCTGGATCACCGGGGGGCTCTATTTCTGGTTTCAGCTTGAACGACACTGGTCATGGAACAGAAAAACACCCGCCCCGACGTTAGAGGGCGATCCGTTAATTTCGATCCTCATTCCCTGTTTCAATGAGGAACGCAACGCCCGGGAGACGATCGGTGCCGCGCTGGCCCAGCGTTACCCGAATATCGAGGTCATCGCCATCAACGATGGTTCTTCCGATAACACCGCGCAGGTGCTGCAACAGCTGGCGCAGGAGCAGCCGCGTCTGCGCGTCATTCATCTGGCGGAAAATCAGGGGAAAGCCGTGGCGCTGAAAGCGGGCGCAGCGGCGGCCCGGGGAGACCTTCTGGTCTGTATTGATGGCGATGCCCTGCTCGATCGCGATACCGCCGCTTATCTGGTTGCCCCGCTGATCCACTACCCCCACGTGGGCGCCGTGACCGGGAACCCGCGTATTCGCACGCGCTCCACGTTGATTGGCCGCATTCAGGTGGGCGAATTCTCCTCCATCATAGGGCTCATCAAACGCACGCAGCGGATCTATGGCCGGGTCTTTACCGTCTCTGGCGTCATCGCGGCCTTTCGCCGTCAGGCGCTGGCGGACGTGGGATACTGGAGCCCGGATATGATCACCGAAGATATCGACATCAGCTGGAAGCTTCAGCTTCGCCACTGGGATATTTTTTTCGAGCCGCGGGCGCTGTGCTGGATCCTGATGCCGGAGACGCTAAAAGGGCTGTGGAAACAGCGCCTGCGCTGGGCTCAGGGCGGCGCGGAGGTGTTTCTGGTCAATCTTCGCAAGATCGTGCGCTGGGAGCATCATCGCATGTGGCCGCTGTTTTTAGAGTACGCCCTGTCAACGCTGTGGGCGTTTGCGTATGCGGTGACGGTGCTGTTATTTATCATCAGCTCCCTCACGCCGCTTCCTGCCAACCTGACCGTCACGAGCCTGTTCCCGCCGGAATTCACCGGGCTCCTGCTGGGGGTGATGTGCCTGCTGCAGTTCCTCGTCAGTTTGTATATCGAGCGACGCTATGAACGTAACGTGGCGAGTTCGCTTTTCTGGATCATCTGGTTTCCGATGGTGTACTGGATGATCGGCCTGTTCACCACCCTCGTCGCCTTCCCAAAGGTCATGCTTAAACGCCAGCGCTCACGCGCGC
This sequence comes from Enterobacter cloacae complex sp. IR5384, assembly GCF_049237265.1. Lineage (NCBI taxonomy): Bacteria > Pseudomonadati > Pseudomonadota > Gammaproteobacteria > Enterobacterales > Enterobacteriaceae > Enterobacter > Enterobacter cloacae complex sp. IR5384. The sequence continues at coordinate 14,997 of NZ_JBMKHJ010000044.1, forward strand.
GCTGGATCAGTCCGGACAGAGGTAAAGGGAGTATTCAATGAACGAAAACACGTTAATCCTGACTGAACATCGGCTGGTGCCCCGGCTGTTTGATGCAGCGTTAACCCTGCTGGCCTGGGGAGGATTTCTCTTTTTCCTCTATGCCAACCTGTGGATGCAGATAACCAACGAGAGCGACTACCGCTGGGGCGTGATTATTGCCTCCTTTAAGACGGTGCTGATTTATTTGCTGATTGCCGCGCTAAACGGCTGGCTGCTGATCCTGTGGTATCAATATAATCGCCGCCGCGCGCATGCAAGACGACATCACCGCCCTGCAACGCTTAAGCACGACGAGCTGGCCCGCAGCTTTAACGTGACGCCGCAAATCATCTCAGAGATGAGCCAGTACAATTTACTGACGGTCTATCATGACCAGATCGGTCGCATCATTGATTTGAAAATCAGTCAGCAGGACGAGGAATAAACCTCAGGCATCCGCAGGTTCTCCCTGCGGATGCTGATTCTGCCCGGTTACTTATCCTTCACCACAATCAGCGGTTCAATATCGCTATCTTTTTTCACCACCAGCGTTTCATCCCCACGCAGGCAGGTTCCGCCGTAATTCCCGCCCACGGTAAAGGTACAGACCTGAATATATTTGCCGTCCACCTTCGGCAAACACCACAGCTGCTGGTAGATATTCTTGCGATCGACAAACTTGCCGCTGGATTTATCCAGCAGTTCATCCTGGGCGCTGATCAGATCGATATTGCTGCCGCAACGGCCGGCAATGGGTTTGACGGCATAACCGGTCTGCTTCAGCAGTTCGTTAATCTCAAAATCGGTATCGAGCAGGTAGCGGTGGTTCGGGAACAGCTGCCACAGCACCGGCAGGATCGCCTTATTGCCTGGGATCACCGTCCACAGCGGTTCAAACACCAGCACTTCCGGGCGCAGCAGGACGTCAATCAGCCGCACCTCGCCTGCCGGGTGGCCGGTGCGGATCGGCACGGCAGCGTATTCGGTTTCGCTGACCTCCCGGATCTGCTCGATTGCCGTCTCCCACGCCCAGGTTTTCCACACGCAGTTGACGTGGCGACCTTCGTCGTCGATTAACTGCCCGGCAGCATCCCAGCTCAGCGCGCCCAGACCGTGCAGAATTTTGGTGTCAAACCCGGCCTGCAGCAGCGAGCGCTGAATGAAGAGCGCGTGATAATCCTCTTCGACATCGTTGTCCTGCATGATGTGCACGAACGGACGCGCATGGCTGTGTTTCCACGCGCCGGTCAACTCCTCCAGCAAACCTTCTGCCGGGTTGTGCCCATTGCCGCGATAACCGTTTTTGACCCACTCTTCCAGAATTAAGCCGCCCTCGGTATGGCAGGAGGCAGAATCGGCGTTGTACTCGTAAACCTTAATGCCGCGCTCATCCATACAGAAATCCATACGACCAGTGATCATATGGTGGCGACGCCACTGCCAGGAGAGACGCAGGCGCGGCCAGAGGATTTTGGGGATGTCGAAAAGCGCCAGTAAGTTATCATCTTTCAGCACTTTGTCGGTGGCATGCAGGTACATCAGATGCAGTTCATTGGTCGCTTTAATCAGCTCCTGTTCCGCGCTTTCGGTAATCGTGAAATAGTGGCAGGGATCGTTATTAATAACGTGGCCGTTGGCACGTATGTAGGCCTGCTGCAGGGCGTCATTTTCGTTGAGCCATTTTCCGTCGTATTGACGTTTATTCTTCAACCGCGCACCGCTGATTTTCAGCAGTTCGCCGTCAGGTTCGGGCTGGGGAATGCTGTGCTCCGTGTCGTCCGTCTGGATCATCCAGCCAAGGATTTCGGTATCGCTGAAGGTGTCATGAAGCGTGTAACAGCCGTTCTCAACGGTCATGCGCAGTTCGCGGGTCCACTGCTGTCCGAGCGGAAGCGGGGAGTGAATAACATTCTGCTCGGCAATGCGGACCTTGCCATCCAAAAGCTGGGTGATTACCGCGACATGGCCGGTTTCATGAAACTCGCCGCCCTTTTGCCAGATGAGCAGCGCCCCGGCCTGCGGCGCGCGTTTCGAGCCGTTGGCAAAAGCCTGTAACGGCAGAATATTATCGTTCACCACCTGGCGCAAAAAACGCAGGGAGAAGATCTCCCACGCCATCCCGACATCGGTAAACACAAAGCCATAGTTGAGGAACAGAAAACGGCGGGCGAACTCTACACACTGCCACTTGTGGCCCATGTATTCGTTGCCGATATAGCTGCGGAAATCCGCGTCTTGCGGGTACTTACGCGGGTCCAGACTGCCGTAATTTGAAGAGTAAATCGCCACGCCACCGGGCGCATAGCCTAACAACGTCCCGAATGGCGCATCACTGCTTAACTTTCCTTTACGCATGTATCCAACCTAAAACAGGCAGGCGGCAATTTTTGGAAGGGTTGTCGTCGTCTGCACGTTGTAATTAACCTGACAGAGGTAGGGTTATCATACACCTCCCCTGACCTTTGCGCTCAGTTCGTTAAACGGTCTATTCATCTCCTGCTACACTGCCTCAACACATCACAAAAAAGGCAGGCCAACATGTCAGACGAAAATACCTATCAGCCACCCAAAGTGTGGGAATGGAAAAAGAACGGCGGCGGGGCGTTCGCCAACATCAACCGTCCTGTTTCTGGTGCCACGCATGAGAAAGATCTGCCCGTCGGTTCGCATCCGCTGCAGCTTTACTCCCTGGGCACGCCGAACGGCCAGAAAGTGACAATTATGCTCGAAGAGCTGCTGGCGCTGGGCGTAACGGGCGCGGAGTACGACGCGTGGCTGATCCGCATCGGTGAAGGCGATCAGTTCTCCAGTGGCTTTGTTGAGGTGAACCCGAACTCGAAAATACCGGCGCTTCGTGACCACTCCACCACCCCGCCAACGCGCGTATTTGAATCCGGAAACATCCTGCTCTATCTGGCAGAGAAGTTCGGGCATTTCCTGCCAAAAGATCCGGCTGGCCGCACGGAAACCCTGAACTGGCTGTTCTGGCTGCAGGGCGCGGCCCCGTTCCTCGGTGGCGGTTTCGGCCATTTCTACAACTATGCGCCAGTGAAGATCGAGTACGCGATTGACCGCTTCACGATGGAAGCCAAGCGCCTGTTCGACGTACTGGATAAACAGCTCGCCCGCGGCCGTTACGTGGCGGGTGAAGAATACACCATCGCCGATATGGCGGTCTGGCCGTGGTTTGGCTGCGTGGCGCTGGGCAGCGTCTACAACGCCGCCGAGTTCCTGGACGCAGAGAAGTACACCAACGTCCAGCGCTGGGCAAAAGACGTAGCGAACCGCCCTGCCGTGAAGCGCGGACGGATTGTGAATCGCACCAACGGTGAGCTTAACGAGCAACTCCACGAACGCCACGCGGCGAGCGACTTCGAAACCAAAACCGAAGATAAGCGTCAGGCGTGATGCGCTGCCGGGCGGGTAACCGCCCGGCCAGGCAAATCCTTGCCCAGGGCATGATTAGCTTAAGGGTTGGGCCGGTATTACTGGCACTATGCGGACGTTTTTCTCCAGCCAGACGGCGAGAAGCGACGTTTCAACCGACAGCAGTCACAAAGGATTTGTTATGAAATCAATCAATACAGCGCTGGTGATCAGCATCCTTCTTTTTTCTACCTCAGGTATGGCGATGGATAAAACCGCCGCCGGTGCGGTAGCAGGCGCGGCGATTGGGGCGGCCACAGGTAAAGATCTGAAAGCCACCGTAGGCGGCGCGGTCGTGGGTGCAGGCACGGGTGCGATGTTCAAAAACGGTGACAAAGGTAAAGCCGCGCGTAAAGGCGGTGCCGTAGGCGCTGTTGTTGGTGCAGGTGCCGCTGCCGTGACGGGCAACAGCGTGCTGAAAGGTGCCGCTGTGGGTGCGGGTTCAGGCGCGCTGATTGGTGAAGCGACGCACTGATAAACGCCGTGGTTCTGCATTTCAAACCGATATGATAAAGAAACCCAGCTATTACGCTGGGTTTTTATATTCTCTCGGTTCCGATTGAGAAACAGGAAGTATTGCCGCAATCGTTACGGGTAGCCCCCTGCTTGCGGTTTCCTTATGTACTGAACTTTCTTCGGTAAGTTTTCAGCGTCCATTCTCCGTAATTTCTTTTATTTTGCTTACGCTGGTCACCTGGGGATTATTGGTCTGATACAGTATACTTTCGCCTGATTAGGGAGGACGTGATGGCTATCAGTGAGAAAGACCTGCTTGAGGCGGGTTTCAGCAAAAGCGAAGTAGACAATTTACAGGGCCGACTCACAGCAGCCGGAGGCACAATGCAGCATCTCATCGATGCGCTCTCACGGCGCTTCCGAGTTTCGGTATGGGTCACGGTCGCGCTGGTTCTGGTTATGCTGGTCACCCTTATCATCGGCAGCCGGACACACATTCTTTCCGGGGGCATGAGTTCCCTTGTTGTCCTGATCATCGCCTGGGTGACCTTTCCACCAGTTCTGGGCTGGAAAGCATTCCGCCTGCAAAAGACTATTTCCCGGCAGGCTCGATAGTCAGTAAATCAAGCGCCACTTTGGCTTTAACACCCCATCCCGCAATTTTAAGCGCCATCGCGGGACGTGGCGTATCAGATACTTTCCTGAAGAAATCGGGCCTGGTCCAGTACCACAGCCGTTGTGCTTCGGGTTTCAGCCTCAGACCATACGCGCCGTAGACTTCACTGAAGAGCGTGACAGCCTTATAGGTCCCCAGCCCTTGCTGCCGGCTGAAGCCCAGGAATTCTGCGACCTCCATCGAGCCGTCAGCGAAAATTCCCTCCGTTTGCTTATCACCGAGGAGGTTGTGTGCGGCCTCACGTGAAATAGTGTTAAGCCCGTTAACAACAATCACGGCACCGGCCACCACGCCCACCGGCGTCATGGAAGACATCATGACGATCCCGCCAAAGATAGCCGCCCCTGCTACCACCACGTCAACAGCCGAGATGATGTAGCCCACAATTTTGTTCTCGTCCCGGACAACCTTCACCTCGGCATAGAGTTTTGCATAGCCGGTTTTAAGAGCACGGGACTGTTCAAGCAGACTGGTATTCTCAGCACGCAATGCCTGCAGACAGGCCATACAGTCATCATCCGTTTTTGCCCGGCGTGCGGCCTCAAATTGAGCCATGATGAATGCCCTGATCTCATCTACAAACTGAATCCGGATAAAACCATCCTGAAGATGCATAGCCGCTACCGTATTGGCCGTATTAACCAGTTTCCTGGCCTCCAGGTTGATCATAGTTTCTGCCCAGGCACGGGGGTTCTGGCCGGGTAAAAGCAACGTGTCCATTTATTGCCTCGCTTGTCGGTTTTTGAAAGCATATTCCCGAAACGATTTTTGACAACAAATAATAGCGTTGAAATTCCCCTGTCCGTCGCCCACTGAGTGAAAACTTGCCACCACATTCCTGAGAACAATCCGGTGAAAGGCCGCACGAGGCGGCCTTTACATGTTATGCCGTGAGGCGGAACTTCTGCACCGAACGCTGAAGCTCTTCGGTCTGCCGCTCAAGTGCCGCTGCCGCGGCGGAGACCTGCTCCACCAGCGAGGCGTTTTGCTGGGTCACACCGTCCATCTGCGTAATGGCAACCCCGACCTGGGAAATGCCTTTGCTTTGCTCCTCAGAGGCTGACGCAATCTGCTTCATGATGGTGGTCACTTCCGTTACATCGCGCAGAATCGCTTCCATGGTGGTCCCCGTGTCGTTCACCAGTTGAGCCCCCTGCCCGACGCGAGCGACGGAATCGGCAATCAGCCCTTCAATCTCTTTCGCCGCGTTGGCGCTGCGGCTGGCCAGATTACGCACCTCACCTGCCACCACGGCAAAGCCACGGCCTTGCTCACCCGCTCGCGCCGCTTCCACTGCTGCGTTGAGCGCCAGGATATTGGTCTGGAAGGCGATACTGTTAATCACGGTGGTGATTTCAGCAATTTTCTTCGAGCTGTCGGAAATACCGCTCATGGTGGTCACCACCTCCTCCACCAGCGAGCCACCGCGGCTGGCCGTGGTCGATGCCACATCCGCCAGCTGGCTTGCCTGACGTGCGCTTTCGGCGTTCAGCTTCACGGTGGCAGTGAGTTGCTCCATGCTGGCTGCTGTCTCTTCCAGCGCGGCAGCCTGCTCTTCGGTACGGGAGGAGAGATCGTTGTTACCGCTGGAGATCTCGGTCGCCCCGCGCCAGATATTTTCACTGCCCGCGCGGATCGTGCTGACCGCCTCGCGCAGGCTGTCCTGCATGGCACTCAGCAACGGCACCAGCTGTCCCACACAGTTACGACCAAACGGTTCAATGGGCTGGCTGAGATCGCCCTGCGCAATCTGGCGGAACTGCTGACGAATTCGGTCCAGCGGTTTCACCAGCATCGCCACCAGGTAACGGTCGCTAAAGAGCAGGATCAGCAGACCAATCACGGTGGCGGCAATAATCACCGTGCGGGTCATGCTGGTCAGGCCATCCACCACTACGCGGGTACTGTCGAGGGCCTTCGCAGCGGCGTTATTGAACTCCTCAGCGGCTGCACCAAACGCACGGCTCAGCTGTGGCGTGACGTTATTAGCCTGCTGGCGATAACCATCCAGCGCACCCAGCTTCGCCTGCTGCATTTGTGGCGTAACGCCCTGCTCGAGCAGCGCCTGCCAGGTGCCGATCACCCGGGAGGAGACCTGTTCATCCATCGGACCCGGAGAGATCGCTTTCATCTCGGCCAGTTTTTTGCCCATGTTATCCAGCGCCTGCTGGGCGGAGGCCAGATCCGGCGTACCGCCAGCGGCTTTGACTTCCATCGCGCGGCTCAGTCGGGTGACAAAGCGGAAATACTGATCGTTGCCCTGGCTGAGTATGGTCATCTGTTTCACCAGCTGGCGATCGACTTCATTGCCATCCGAAACGCGAGAGAGGGACCAGGTGCTGTAGAGTCCAACGCCTGCCCACATTAAACAAAAGATCCCCAGGATCGTCAGCATGACGAAACGGATCGTGAAATTACGGAGCATGTTCATAAGTGTTCCTTGCCGTGAGGGTGAGTTCGCCCAGAGGCGAGTACTACTCTCGTTATCGGCAGGAATCGCGGAAATTATAACCTTTTGTAACTATTTTTCGTTAGCGTGGCTTCACAGGTACCACAGCACCGATTAACGCTTAGAGGCCTTTCCCGCCGCGACATCGCTTCACGAGCAGATTTATGGTTTGATAATCAAAGAATGAAAACGCTGTTTCGAAAATTCATCGATAAGAAAGGAGACATCATGTCCTGGCACCCTAACCCCGGCCGTTATGAAAATATGCAGTACCGCTACTGTGGCAAAAGCGGGCTGCGCCTGCCTGCGCTGTCGCTTGGCCTGTGGCATAGCTTCGGCCACGTTCAGCCGCTCGACACCCAGCGTGCGCTGCTGCGTAAAGCCTTCGACCTCGGTATCACCCATTTCGATCTTGCCAATAACTACGGCCCGCCTGCGGGGAGCGCGGAAGAGAACTTTGGTCGCCTGCTGCGGGAGGATTTTGCCGCCTGTCGCGACGAGCTGATTATCTCCACCAAAGCGGGTTACGACATGTGGCCGGGGCCGTATGGTTCGGGCGGCTCGCGCAAATATCTGCTCGCCAGCCTCGACCAGAGCCTGAAGCGTATGGGTCTGGAATATGTGGATATTTTCTATTCCCATCGCGTGGACGAGAACACGCCGATGGAAGAGACCGCTGCCGCGCTGGCCCATGCGGTGCAGAGCGGTAAAGCGCTGTATGTCGGAATTTCGTCCTATTCAACGGCGCGCACGCAGAAAATGGCTGACCTGCTTCGCGAATGGAAAATCCCACTGCTCATCCATCAGCCGTCGTACAACCTGCTTAACCGCTGGGTGGATAAAACCGGCCTGCTGGAGACGCTAAAACAAAACGGTACCGGCTGTATTGCGTTTACTCCGCTGGCGCAGGGGTTGCTGACCGGAAAATACCTCAACGGTATTCCTGAAGGTTCGCGGATGCAGCGCGAGGGGAATAAAGTGCGCGGGCTGACGCAGAAGATGCTGACCGAAGCCAATCTGAACAGTCTGCGCTTGCTTAATGAGATGGCACAGGCACGTGGTCAGACAATGGCGCAGATGGCGCTAAGCTGGCTGCTGAAAGATGAGCGCGTAACGTCCGTGCTGATTGGTGCGAGCCGCCCGGAACAGCTGGAAGAGAACGTTCAGGCGCTGAAAAACCTGCGCTTTAGCGAAGAGGAGCTGATACGTATTGATAAGCATGTTGCGGATGGAGAGTTGAATCTGTGGCAGGCGTCGTCGGATAAATAGTGCGGTCTGTTGCCCTCTCCCACAGGGCGGAGGGTTCCCCAGTAATTTTTTACCATAAGCGATAACGCTGCTCTCAGAATGACTGAGAACATTCAGCGATGCCCTGGTCCGGCTGTAAATCGCTGAGGCGTTTCCTGCAGGCCGGGGCGAGGCGCATGGATGCGCCGAGAGGGCGGCTTTACAGGGACGTTACATCCACCCGTCCCCGATAAGCCGGAAGGAATAAGCCGAAGGCACCGCGAAGCGGCGATTGAGCAGCCCTGGCACGTTCACGGGTCATGTTGTTACAGAGTAGCAAGGAACATAAAGTGAACGGAATGACCTCCACAGCCGTATGTTCCCCCTCACCCCCGCCCTCTCCCACAGGGAGAGGGTGGTTAAGAAGGAAATTACTTCTTGCTAATCTTATCCAGATACCCCATCACAAACGCCGAAAGCACAAACGTGAGATGGATAATGACATACCACATCAGTTTGTTGTCCGGGACATTCTTTGCGTCCATGAACACGCGTAACAGGTGAATGGAGGAGATCGCCACAATCGAGGCGGCCACTTTATTCTTCAGCGACGTGGCATCCATTTTGCCCAGCCAGCTCAGCTTTTCTTTACGCGCGTCGATATCAAGCTGGGAGACAAAATTCTCATAGCCAGAGAACATCACCATCACCAGTAAGCCCCCCACCAGCGTCATATCCACCAGTGACAGCAGAACCAGAATCAAATCTGCTTCGGCAATGGAAAAGATGTTCGGCAGAACATGCAAGATTTCCTGGAAGAACTTAATCGTGAGCGCAATCAGCGCCAGCGAAAGGCCAAAATAGACGGGTGCCAGTATCCAGCGCGAGGCGTACATAGCGTTTTCAAAGAAGCGTTCCATAAAGTCCTGTCTGCAAACGAAACCAGCACTCAGTATATCGCAACGGCGCTAACTGTTTGCAACAACTAACCATTACACGTTGTCAGGATCCACCTCAGGGCGCGCATACTCCGGCCAGACCAGCACCACCAGCTCCGGATAGGCTTCCAGGCTGAACTCGCGAAAGCACTGACGCAGGTTTAATACGTCTAAATCGGAATACGAGACCTTCTCACCATTCAGACAGCGCTTTTTGATATTGTCGTAATATTTATAGACCGCTGAATTCAGGTCACTGCAGCGACGCTGCGCTTCAAACAGGCCCGGCGTGTCATTAATTTCCGACATTTTCATCCGCTTTATTGTCGCGTGCAAAAAGTCGATATATTCATGGTTCACCCGCCAATACCAAACCGGCGTCACCGAGTTCATCAAAACAGAGAAATGGTCTTCACCTTCCTCTTTAGTCATCAGTTCAGGCTGTGGGATTTCACTGGTGTCTTTCGACTCTTTCGTTTTATTGAACTCCTGCATCAATAAAAGAACACCAGCGGTCAGTAATAGTAATGTAATGACCGTAAAAAAGATGCTGTTCATGGGTTGGCTCCATTTTTTTTGATTTTAAAATTGCCTCATGATATTGTCAACGAATCTCACGCCTTTATCTTCCCCACCTTGTTGAAATTAAAGGAAATTAAAAAATGTTGCCCGACTATCTCGTCCCGGCTAAGTACCACATCACGCCTGTGGAACAGCAACCGACGGAAGCAGAAAAAGAGGCTAATTTCACTCAGGGAAAAAGAAAGCTCGCTGATTTTGAACCAGACATATTAATTGGTGTTTCCCGTAGCGGCAAATCCCGTAATATGTTGCTGGAAGAGCACGATCGTCATATAAAGGATCGCTTATTTCGCGCCATCAAAATTGAAGCCTTTGTCCACCTGTTGAATGACCTGCAGGCAGAAGGCGAAATAGATGCCCAGAAACTAAGTCAAATAATGGCCGAAAAGACCAAAGAAATAAATGAAGCGGGCAATGAAATTTGGCTTAATCTAATTACGCGAGAAAAAAACAACCCTATTTTTTATAACCTGGGGGAAGATTAATGTGAAAGACGTTAAAGATAACGATGTCTATTTGACTTTAGATGAGAAAAAAAGTGACGAATTTATCTTAAAGCAAAATCTCGAGGCTTTGCGTAACACCAAAAACGCCGAGATGACGCGTATTACCCAGGATCTGGTTTCCATTCCGGCGACGCTGGTGCGCCTGAAATGGCAGAACCGCCGCGAGATTTATCCCTTACAGGTCAAGGAAGAGATTTACGGCGCCGCGATGAATGCCATCATCGAACAACGGCCCGAGCTGAAAGAGAAGCTTCTGGGGCGTCTGGAGGCCAATTATCAGTATCTGCTGGCCAGAGAAACCGCGACCCTGCGCCTGACGCGCAAACTGTCCGACGGCGAGTATCGTACCTCAAACGTCACCAGCGTCGCGCTTGACGAGGACGCGCTGGCAGCCCTCTCTCCCGCGTCGACGGATAACAAACACGAATAACCCGACAGGCATAAAAAAAGCCGGCTTTCGCCAGCTTCTTCGTTATTTCGCGGCCGCTTTCTCTTCGCCGACCAGCCCAATCTTCAGATAACCCGCCTGATGCAGCGTATCCATGACCTTCATCATGGTCTCGTAATCAACGGTTTTATCCGCACGGAAGAAGACCGTCGTGTCTTTCTTACCGCCAGTGAGCTGATCCAGCGCCGGGATGACAGAGTCAGCCGTCACCGGGTCGTTGCCGAGGAACATCGATTTATCTGCTTTCACCGACAGATAGATGGGCTTTTCCGGGCGCGGCTGCGGCTGGCTGGACGAGGCCGGCAGGTTTACCTTCACGTCGACCGTCGCCAGCGGCGCAGCAACCATGAAGATAATCAGCAGAACCAGCATAACGTCGATAAACGGCGTCACGTTGATTTCATGCATTTCGCCGTTATCGTCCAGATTTTCATTAAGACGCATTGCCATAATTCATTAACCTACGCGCAGTTTGGACGCCGCGTGCACCGGTTTAGCGGCACTGGCATTCAGATCAAGATCGCGGCTTTGCAGCAGCAGAACCTGCGCGGCGACGTCACCGAGGGTGGCTTTATAGCTGCCAATCATGCGCGCGAAGACGTTATAGATAACCACCGCAGGGATCGCCGCAACCAGACCGATAGCGGTCGCCAGCAGCGCTTCGGCGATACCCGGTGCAACTACCGCCAGGTTCGTCGTTTGGGTTTGCGCAATCCCGATAAAGCTGTTCATGATGCCCCAGACCGTACCGAACAGCCCCACGAACGGCGAGATGGCCCCGATGGTCGCCAGATATCCATTGCCCCGGCCCATATGGCGACCCACGGCGGCGACGCGACGCTCCAGACGGAAGCCGGTACGTTCTTTAATACCTTCGTTATCTTCACTGCCTGCGGAGAGTTCCAGCTCGTTTTGCGCTTCGTTAACTAACAGGGTGGTCAGGCTTTTCGCGTGGAAGGATGAGGTCATGTCAGACGCCTGATCCAGAGAGCGGGCTTCAGCCAGCTGCTGTTGCTCACGCTTGAGGCGGCGCTTCTGAGAAATCAGCTCGGCGCTCTTGCCAAAGAAGATAGCCCACGTGATCACGGACGCCAGAATCAGGCCGATCATCACAATCTTAACCACGATGTCAGCATGATGATACATGCCCCAAACGGAGAGATCCGTCTGCATCAAATTATTACCCACTCTGTATCTCCAGGACGCAAATCACAAAATCTGAACGTAATAATATCAAAACATCGTCGAATTGATAGTCGTTCTCATTACTATTTACATAGTGCCGCAATTTTCGCTCATATTCCTTGCGCTTACGCAGTAAAAATTTCTTATGCGGTTTTTTGCTAATATTTTCTGCTTATTCGATAAGCATCCGGGTGCAGATTTTCACATTCGTGGTAGTCTGGACGTCCAGACGTATAAAAACAGGGTTAGCGAACATGACCAAGAAGCATCTTGATACCACGCTGGTACAGGCCGGGCGCAGCAAGAAATATACTCAGGGTTCGGTGAACAGCGTGATCCAACGGGCCTCCTCGCTGGTGTTTGATACCGTAGAGGACAAAAAAATCGCCACGCGTAACCGCGCCAAAGGCGGGCTGTTTTACGGACGTCGTGGCACGCTAACCCATTTCTCACTACAGGAAGCCATGTGCGAGCTGGAAGGCGGCGCAGGCTGCGCGCTGTTTCCGTGCGGTGCGGCGGCAGTCGCCAACACCATTCTGGCGTTCGTGGAACAGGGCGACCATATTCTGATGACCAACACCGCCTATGAACCGAGCCAGGATTTCTGCACCAAAATCCTCTCCCGACTCGGCGTAACCACGGGCTGGTTCGATCCGCTGATTGGCGAAGGCATCGCAGAGCTTATTCAGCCCAACACGCGCATTGTGTTCCTGGAATCTCCGGGTTCGATCACCATGGAAGTACACGACGTGCCGGCCATTGTGAAAGCCGTGCGCAGCAAAGCGCCAGAGGCGATTATCATGATCGACAACACCTGGGCGGCGGGCGTGCTGTTTAAAGCGCTGGAATTCGACATTGATATCTCCATTCAGGCGGCGACTAAATATCTGATTGGCCACTCAGACGGGATGATCGGCACGGCCGTTTCTAACGCCCGCTGCTGGGATCAGCTGCGGGAAAATGCCTACCTGATGGGGCAGATGGTCGATGCCGATACCGCCTACATGACCAGCCGAGGCATCCGCACGCTGGGGGTGCGCCTGCGTCAGCATCACGAAAGCAGCCTGAAGATAGCTGAGTGGCTGGCGCAGCACCCGCAGGTTGAGCGCGTCAACCATCCGGCACTGCCGGGCAGTAAAGGGCATGAATTCTGGCAACGAGACTTTACGGGCAGCAGCGGTTTGTTCTCATTCGTTCTAAAAAAACGGCTGAATAATGACGAGCTGGCAAGCTATCTGGATAATTTTACCCTCTTCAGCATGGCCTACTCCTGGGGCGGGTTTGAATCCCTGATCCTGCCTAATCAGCCGGAGCAGATTGCGGCCCTGCGCCCTGGCGGTGAAGTGGACTTCAGCGGCACCCTGATTCGCCTGCATATCGGTTTAGAAAACGCGGACGATTTAATTGCCGATTTAGCAGCAGGGTTTGCGCGTATCGTGTAGAGTGCTGGCAAACATGTACTCCATGGATGCTTTTGTGGACACCGCCACCAGAAAAGTCTGCATTAGTTGCGCCCGCGATCAACCCCATCGGGCAAATAAGGGAGTACAATAGTGCTATATCTGTTGTTCCACAGGAAAGTCCATGGCTGTTATTCAAGATATTATCGCGGCGCTCTGGCAACACGACTTCGCCGCACTGACCGATCCTCACGTTGTAGGTATCGTCTATTTCGTGATGTTCGCGACCCTGTTTCTGGAAAATGGATTACTGCCAGCCTCATTTTTACCCGGTGATAGCCTCCTTTTGCTTGCGGGGGCGTTAATCGGTAAAGGTGTCATGGACTTCGCGCCGACCATGGTGATCCTCACCTCCGCGGCAAGCCTGGGCTGCTGGCTGAGCTATCTGCAGGGCCGCTGGCTCGGCAACACGCGCGTCGTGAAGGGCTGGCTGGCGCAGCTACCGCATAAATACCATCAGCGTGCGACCTGCATGTTTGACAGGCATGGCCTGCTGGCCTTGCTGGCCGGGCGTTTTCTGGCCTTTGTTCGCACCCTGCTGCCCACCATGGCAGGCATTTCCGGCCTGTCGAACCGCCGCTTCCAGTTCTTCAACTGGCTGAGCGCGTTGTTATGGGTGGGTGTCGTTACCACTCTCGGCTATGCGCTGAACATGATCCCGTTTGTGAAGCATCATGAAGACCAGGTAATGACCTTCCTGATGGTGCTGCCGATGTTCCTGCTGGTAGCTGGACTGGTGGGAACGATTGCGGTGGTGATTAAGAAGAAGTACTGCAGTGCATAAATAAAAGCCGGGTGGCGCTATCGCTTACCCGGCCTACGTTTGCCGTCAGACTCCCTGCATGGTTCGGATGCGTGACGCATCTTCCCCCGGCGTGACGCCGAAGTAGCGCTTAAACTCCCGACTAAACTGCGACGCACTCTCATACCCGACCCGCATCGCCGCCGCGCTGGCCTTCATGCCGTCGTGGATCATCAGCATCCGCGCCTTATGCAGCCGGTAGGTTTTGAGGTATTGCAGCGGCGAGGTGCTGGTCACCGACTTAAAGTTGTGGTGAAACGCCGAGACGCTCATGTTCGCTTCCGCCGCCAGCTGGTCAACGCTGAGGTTTTCCGTGTACTGGCTTTCGATGCGCTTGAGCACGCGGCTTATCAGGCTGAAGTGGGTCTGCCGACTGACCAGCGCCAGTAGTGCCCCGCCACCCGGCCCCAGCAGCACATGATAGAGAATTTCGCGGATGATTTGCTTACCCAGAATACGCGCATCCAGCGGCCTCTCCATCACGTCCAGCAGACGCTCAATGGCACAGAGGATCTCCTCTGACAGCGTGGCTGAGTTAATGCCGCTCGCCGCCATCGACGGCTGGAAAAGCTCGTCTTCACCAATGTCCATCAGCAGCTCCTGAAGCTGAAGAATATCGACATTTACGCGGATCCCCGCCAGCGGTACCTCCTCTGTCGCGAAGGTTTCACATTCGAAGGGTAAAGGTACTGTCAGCAGCAGATATTCATTGGTGTCATAACGGAACACGCGTTCATTGATATAACCAATTTTATGGCCGGAAAAGAGAAAAACGATGCCCGGCTGATACATCACCGGCGTCCGCGTTCCCGGCTGCGTCCCGTAGAGCAGGCGAATATCCGGCAGCAGTTCGCCTGGGTTATTTTGCTTATCAATCAGTCTTTTAATCTGCGAAGTGAGCTGAAGACAGATGGCTTCACGGTTCATTTAGCGTTACTCCGGGTACGGTTTGGGACCCTCACAGTCTGCGCATTTTCCTGACGTTTCTCCAGTGCTCTGTAGAAATGGGCAAGACATCGGCAGGAATGTGCATTGAGAGGATATCCCCGGACAGCCACAATGTGCAGCATCAGGTAGCCATCCGCGCCGCCACGATTTTTCACCCACGATAGGGAACGAGCCATGAATAATTTTAATCTCCACACCCCAACCCGCATCCTGTTTGGTAAAGGCGCTATCGCCGATCTGCGTGCACAGATCCCCGCTGACGCCCGCGTGCTGATCACCTACGGTGGCGGCAGCGTGAAAAAAACCGGCGTGCTGGATCAGGTTTACAGCGCACTGGAAGGTCTGGACGTACGCGAGTTTGGCGGTATCGAGCCAAACCCTTCTTATGAAACGCTGATGAACGCGGTGAAAATCGCCCGCGAAGAAAACATCACCTTCCTGCTGGCTGTCGGCGGGGGTTCCGTGCTGGACGGCACGAAGTTCATCGCCGCGGCAGCACACTACGCCGACGGTATCGATCCATGGCATATCCTGGAAACCCGCGGCAGCGACATTAAAAGCGCGATCCCGATGGGCTCCGTGCTGACCCTGCCAGCCACCGGTTCTGAATCCAACAAAGGCGCGGTGATCTCCCGTAAAACCACCGGAGACAAACGGGCCTTTATGAACGAGCACGTTCAGCCCGTATTCGCGATCCTCGATCCGGTGTACACCTACACCCTGCCAGCGCGTCAGGTCGCGAACGGCGTGGTCGACGCCTTTGTTCACACCGTTGAGCAGTACGTGACTTATCCGGTGGATGCCAAAATTCAGGATCGTTTTGCGGAAGGCATTCTGCTGACGCTAGTCGAAGAGGGTCCGAAGGCGCTAAAAGAGCCAGAAAACTACGACGTGCGTGCCAATGTGATGTGGGCTGCAACGCAGGCGCTGAACGGCCTGATTGGCGCAGGCGTGCCGCAGGACTGGGCAACCCACATGCTGGGCCATGAACTGACGGCGATGCACGGTCTGGATCACGCCCAGACGCTGGCGGTGGTTCTGCCGGCCCTGTGGAACGAAAAACGTGATACCAAACGCGCCAAACTGCTGCAGTACGCGGAACGCGTCTGGAACATCACCGAAGGTTCTGACGACGCGCGTATCGATGCGGCAATCGAAGCGACCCGCAACTTCTTTGAAGGCCTGGGCGTGCCGACGCGTCTGTCCGGCTATGGTCTGGATGGCAGCTCTATCCCTGCCCTGCTGGCTAAACTTGAAGAACACGGCATGACTCAACTGGGCGAACACGGCGACATTACGCTGGACGTTAGCCGTCGTATCTACGAGGCGGCGCGCTAAGCGTTTTTGGCATCCTGCCTTTCGTTTTTTGACATTTCGTCCAGACTTAATGCACACCCCATCGCCGGGGTCCCCCTCCGGCGATGCGCACCTGAAGGAGGAAAAATGGCAAACCAAACCGTAATCAAGCTGCAGGACGGCAACGTGATGCCCCAGTTGGGGCTAGGTGTATGGAAAGCCGGTAACGACGAGGTCGTCTCCGCCATTCATAAAGCACTGGAAGTCGGCTATCGGTCCATTGATACCGCCGCCGCCTACAAAAACGAGGACGGCGTGGGGAAAGCACTGGCCAGCGCCGGTATGTCCCGCGACGACCTTTTTATCACCACCAAACTGTGGAACGACGACCAAAAGCGCCCACGCGAAGCGCTGCAGGAGAGCCTGGAGAAACTCCAGCTCGATTTCGTCGATCTGTATCTGATGCACTGGCCGGTTCCGGCTATCGACCATTATGTTGATGCCTGGAAAGGGATGATTGAACTGCAAAAAGAGGGGCTGGTGAAAAGCATCGGCGTCTGTAACTTCCAGGTTCATCACCTGCAGCGTCTGATTGACGAAACGGGCGTTGTGCCGGTGATTAATCAGATTGAACTGCACCCGCTGATGCAGCAGCGCCAGCTTCACGCCTGGAACGCCACGCACAAAATCCAGACCGAATCCTGGAGCCCACTGGCTCAGGGCGGTGAAGGGGTGTTCGACCAGAAAATTATCCGCGATCTGGCGGATAAATATGGCAAAACCCCGGCGCAGATTGTCATTCGCTGGCACCTGGACAACGGCCTGGTGGTGATCCCGAAATCGGTCACGCCATCGCGCATCGCCGAGAACTTCGACGTCTGGGATTTCCGCCTGGATAAAGATGAGCTGGGCGAGATTGCGAAACTGGATCAGGGCAAGCGTTTAGGGCCCGATCCGGATCAGTTTGGCGGGTAGTAAAAAGCCGGGTGGCGGATGCGCCTTACCCGGCCTACGATCTGAGTTGTAGGCCCGGTAAGCGAAGCGCCACCGGGCAATGAGACTAGCCGCTCTTACGTTTCACATTCTTTTTCGTTCCCGCGCTACCGTTCGAACGCTGATGCACAATCGGCGTATGCTTGGTCAGTGCCGGGCGCGTATGGCGGTTCTGGCGACGCGCTTCGCGCATCTCATCCAGCGTTGGTGCCGGCACCAGACAGTCGCGACGCGAGCCAATCAGATGCTTTTTCCCCATCTCTTCCAGCGCCTGGCGGATCAGCGGCCAGTTAGCCGGATCGTGGTAGCGCAGCAGCGCTTTGTGCAGACGACGCTGTTTATCCCCTTTCGGCACCACCACGTCTTCACTCTTGTAACCAATTTTACTCAGCGGGTTTTTGCCGGTGTAGTACATGGTTGTGGAGTTGGCGAGCGGTGACGGATAGAAGTTCTGCACCTGATCCAGACGGAAGCGACGTTGTTTCAGCCACAGCGCCAGGTTCACCATGTCTTCATCGCGCGTACCCGGGTGGGCGGAGATGAAGTACGGGATCAGGTACTGCTCTTTCCCTGCCTGCTTTGAGTAGGTATCGAACAGCTGTTTAAAGCGATCGTAGCTGCCCATCCCCGGCTTCATCATTTTCGACAGCGGGCCTTCTTCGGTGTGCTCCGGCGCAATCTTCAGATAGCCACCGACGTGGTGCGTCGCCAGCTCTTTGATGTAGCGCGGATCTTCCACAGCGATGTCGTAACGTACCCCGGAGGCAATCAGGATTTTCTTGATGCCCTTCAAATCACGCGCGCGGCGATAGAGGTTGATCGTCGGCTCGTGGTTGGTGTCCATATGTTCGCAAATGCTTGGATAGACACAGGAGAGACGGCGGCAGGTTTGCTCCGCGCGCGGCGATTTACAGCGCAGCATGTACATATTGGCCGTTGGGCCGCCGAGGTCGGAGATCACCCCGGTAAAGCCAGGCACGGTATCGCGAATGGCTTCGATCTCGTTGATGATCGAATCTTCAGAACGGCTCTGAATAATGCGCCCCTCGTGCTCGGTAATGGAGCAGAGCGAGCACCCTATAATTCTGATCATTTAGAAATTTTTTTGCGTTTAAAATCAATGAATTGAAAGATTTCATTTTTCTAAGTCTGATAAAACAGATGAAAACCCAACTGACTA
>NZ_JBMKHJ010000045.1:0-32798 GCF_049237265.1 Enterobacter cloacae complex sp. IR5384
AGCAGGCAGGGGATTACGGACAGCTTTGAGCGAGAAGCGGATAAAGTAAATCTATCTCATTTCTGCATTGTGCCAGAAGTAGACATAGGTGAATTAGGTAACCCTAGTGGACTGACCCCACGCCCGTAGACAAATTCTGTCCTCACGATGAGGCCTGTTCGAAGGCCTCCGGACTGAGGCCGCCGAGGTGACTGTGGCGCCGGGCCCGGTTGTAGAACACTTCAATGTAATCGAAGATATCGGCCCGGGCCAGATCCCGGGTTTTATAGATGCGTTTTCTGATCCGCTCTTTTTTCAGCGAACTGAAGAACGATTCGGCCACCGCATTATCCCAGCAGTTGCCACGCCTGCTCATGCTCGGGGCCAGGTTATTAGCCCGGCAGAAGCGCTGCCAGTCGTCACTGCCGTACTGGCTGCCCTGGTCTGAGTGCACGATGACCTCGCCGTCCGGTTTTCGCCGCCAGACGGCCATCATCAGCGCGTCGAGTGCCAGTTCGCGTGAGAGAGTGGGCTTCATCGACCAGCCGACCACATTACGGGCGAAGAGATCGATAACCACCGCCAGATACAGCCAGCCCTGCCAGGTGCGGATATAAGTAATATCTGTGACCCAGACCTGATTGGCCCGGACAACAGTAAACTGCCGTTGCACGCGATTAGGGGCAACCACTGAAGGCCGGCCGGCGATACGACGCGGCGCTTTATAGCCGCGTACGGCTTTGATCCGGTTTTGTTGCATAATACGACCCACCCGGTTTTTGCCGCAGGTTTCCCCGATTTCGTTCAGGTCGCCATGAACCCGCCGGTAACCGTATACGCCTCCGCTCAGTGAATATGAGTCGCGGATAAGCATCAGCAGACGCTGGTTATCTTTATCACGCGCCGAGACCGGGTTGTGCAGCCACGCATAGAACCCGGCCCGGGCGACATTCAGTACCCGACACATCGTCATCACACCCCATACAGTGCGGTGTTCATTGATAAAGCGGTACTTCAGTCGGGCTCCCTTGCAAAGTACCGCGCGGCCTTTTTCAGGATATCCCGTTCTTCTTCGGTGCGTTTTAGCTGCGCCCGGAGTTTCAGGATCTCGCTTTTGGCTTCCAGTAAATCCCGGGCATGCTGTTCGCTGTTATCAGGTTTGATAGCCCGTAGCCACTTGTAGAGGCTGTGTGCAGAAACGCCCAGACGGTCGGATACTTCGGCAACGGAATAACCGCGTTCTGTTATCTGACGGACGGCTTCTTCCTTAAATTCAGGTGTAAATCGTGGTGTGCCCATACGCTCCTCCTATGCTCAAACTATAGGGCAGGATCGTCTACCGGGGCGGGGTCAGTCCATAAATGACTCTGAGGTGTCTGTTAAACGCGTGGCGATTCACCTCGCGTCCTTCCGTTCAGTATAGCCTCAGTCCCTGACACCACCCGAGAACGGAATGACGTCCCCTTTCTCCCTCCCGGTGTTGCGTTCAAGCTCCCTGACATACTGCTGTAAAAGTATAAGGTTATGTAACAGCTCTACATTTTCAGCCATCATCTTTTTGATTTCTTCCCTCAGCTCATTTCTCTGACGGCGATACTTTTCTTTCAGCTTGATCTGCTGCTCAATGCCCTGCTCATCAACCGGCGCGGTGCCCTGGCACGTTTTTTTCAGACTGCGGATAGCCTCCCTGACCTGCCTGTACTCAGGACAGTTATAATTCAGGGTGCCGTTTGCCAGCCCCGCTCGTTTTTCCACAGCATACTGGCTGATACGCTCCCCTGATAACATCAGTTCCCTCAGGGCCTGCTCTGCTCTTGCCTGTGTTTTTTTAACCCCCGACTGTTCGTTCGTCATGCTCTATTCATCCTTTTCAAAAAAGCGGACAGCATCTGCATAAAAATCTCTCTCAAGCATCAGAAAATCCCTGTCAGCCTGAGGAGCATTATTTCGCACGGCAATCTCCAGAAGGTTGTCATAATGAGCCATCCTGCGTTTCCACACGGGAACAGAATCAGCTCCGGCCAGCATGTTCTCACATCCCGGATTGCAGGACGCTGACTGAACAACCGCCTTAAACTCGCAGTCATGGCCATTCATGCAATAAAAACCGTTTCCAAGAGATACCAGTTTTTGCCCGCCTCGTTTAGCCATGCTCATCGCTTTTTTCAGTGTAGGAAACGTCATCTGATGTAAGTGCCCACCTCTCTGGGACATCAGTAACTTCCCGCCTTCGCCATAAAGCAGGCCTTCATGCTGATAAGAAACAGCCCTGGAAGCTGAGAGTTCGGTATCAACCCTTTCAATCTCGGCAGCGAATGCCTGAGGGATCGCCCGGCTAAAATGCGAAGCGTTGAGTGCACCGGACATATACCACTCCGTCATGCCTCTGATTAAGTGCTTAAACTGCCGGATAAGATCATTAGTAGAAATCAGATCAAGACGCCTGAGGTGTACAGCAAGTGAACGGCGAAACTGATGGGTTCGCAATGGCCAGAAAGCCCCCTCCCGAATCTCCATCGCAACGCGTTCATCATCACGTATGTTTGGATTTAAAAGCCTGAACTCATCAATATGGTCACGTCGGATGAACAGATGGTGTCTTTTCACAAATTTCTTTGCCCACTCAGTCTGGCGCTGCGTCCCCATAAAAGAGAGTTTTTGCTCCGAGAACCACGACCTGATATTTAAAGACAATGGAACATTGTCCAGCGTCTTCCCGTCCAGGCCTGTCATGATTTGATTAATTCTGCGTAAATGCTGAAAAGGCTTTTCCACATAGCGACAAACAACCCAGTCTTCGTGACTTCCACCTTCCGGGGCGAACTTATGCAACACCGAACGAAGTCCCAGGATATCACCATCATAAATCAGTGAACCGTGCATCACGCCAAGCACTTCGCTGTGTCTCATCCCCGACATGGCCTGTATCACATTCATGACTTTTAACGTCAGCTCAAAATGCCAGGTGTTCAGCTTTATGTGATCAACGCCAATAAAATCAGATCTCCAGCGCTTATTTTTATGTACCGAGAACCAGCCCTGCATCCCGGGGCCAAGTGTCGCGAAAAGCGCCCGAATTTCCCCGGCAACAATATTGTAGTAATACGCGGCCCGGTAATCCGGTATGCTTTTTGCTGTCCCTCTTTTACGGGCTTCCAGCATCGACGTATAGTAAGGCGAATCATAAAAACCGTTTATGATAGCGCACAGCCGGGAAAACCCGTCAAAATCGAAATCACTGATTTCAGCATCCAGTTCAGTAATCAGCCCTTCCCAGACAGACATCATAAGACTGAAAGGCATACAATATGTCTGGTTTGAATCATCCACACTGTTGTAACTGTCGAAGCTAATATCAGGAAAGTAACCGTATTTTCGAAGACGGGTATGACCTGTCAGCGAGATATCCGCCAGGTCCATAAAGTAATTACGTAATGTTCTTTCAGAACGCTTCCTGCCGTGCTCATCCTCCTCCTTCATCTTTACAATGAAAGCATTCCGGACAAGCGGAAAACGAAGCTGAAACAGACTGCGATACCCCATAGACTCAATAATACGGGCTCCCGCCACAATGTTTGCACATTTCCGGATCAGTGACTGCGTCTTCGCGGTCCTGCCGACAATCCAGAGCAGGCTGGCTGAGATGATTTTGGCTTCAAGACGCAGTTCAGGATCCCGTATGCCTGAAAAATTAACGGTTCTTAACGTTTCACCAATATGGGTTCTGACATAGCGATTGGTCCAGACATCATCCCTGAAATAAATATTCAGCGTCTCCTCATTGATAAAACGCATATCATGTTCATCTGAGCTGGCGATAACCAGGCAGTTATTCAGACGTTCAAAGCTTTTGTTTTCTAGTGCCTCACAGATGATATCCTCAGTCGGAAACTCATCCCCTGAACGAAGCGGCGTTCCGGCAGGAAACTCCGCCATTCGACTACGGCTTACCTCTTTTTTCTTCAAATCTGCCATACCGGAGCCACACCTTCTCGCTGAAGTTTAACGCGCGCTTTTTTCAGGGTCGCCTCATCTACCAGCCCAAGCCGTAAATCAATCTTCAGGAGTAACGTTTCATAACGCTCCACAGCATTGACCGAACCGATGTACAACGGTTTTCCATACTCGATAGCATGCCTGAATGACAGCAGGAGCCATACAGACTCCAGCGTTTCCACAACGCAACTTTTTGAACATTCGACACAATGAGAAAAATCCGCACAAGCCTTTGGTGTCCGGCCAAATCGTTTTTGCTTTTTTATAAAGCGCAATTCAATATCTGTAGGCGGCTCCTGCGATCGACATCCCAGGCCATTCAATAAAAGATCCACACCCTCATCGCTTCCACGCAGATCGATCCCCAGCTCATCAGCAACTTTTACCCGCTCGGATAACGCACGTGTCGCAATCCCCTGATTCATAAGCGTATCAAGTGCAGCACTGAAGTTTTCCTTCGCCCCCTGTGGGTTACCTGCAGCATAATTCCGCCTGTAAGTGCCCCAGTTATGCTGTGCTTTTTCCGCCGTAATCAGACCATTCTTTAATGTTCTGTCCGTATACTGCTCAGACGTTTTGCGCAAGCCAGAAACGGTAATTGATGGAAGCGAGGGATTAAGCTGCCGCATCGTGGCCCACGCCCCCTCAGAGTTAGAAAATTTAGTCAGATGACTGGGATTAAGAGAATAAAGCTTACGGAATTTCACCTGCGGCTCACTCAGAAACAGCGCCTGTACCGGAGGGAAGTTATCTGCGGAAACCAGATAGTTAACGATGTCGTCCCTGAGCCTGATAAAAGACAGAAACCAGTAATAGCCCGCACGTTTGGTCACATACTCCGATTTACCTATCGTCAGACGTATATACTTATTCGCTCTCCCCTTATAAACATAATCAGTGCTGATACCCTTTTCATCCAGATGTATATCATCCCGCGTCAGACCCAGAACCTGAGAGGTGTTTCCCCATGTGTGGTAACAGAACAGAAAAAAAGAAGTAAGAAAGTAATTTTCCAGAACGTCCCTGATGATGATCTCTGCCCTGCTGACCCCGTTCTCTCCCGGATACCGGAAATACGCTTCATAAACAGGTGCCAGCAAAGACGGTGAGAAATGCCGCACCCCTTTTTCCGATTTAGCGATATGCTCCCGGATACATCCCGCAAGGAACTCATTCATGGATGACAACTGCCTCAGGATCTCGGAAAGTTCATTCCTGGTATAGCTATCCCTTCCCTGCTGCTGATACGTTCCTTTCGGTAAGAATTCATATTCATACCGCCTCTGAATCTGCCCGCCCGTAAGCAAAAACCGGTTGACCACGGACAAGTAGTGTCTTGCCATCCTGACTGAAATTTTTCGCCGACGAATATCGTTCATGAGATGTTTAATATACATTTCAACGCCTTCAGCCGTGCCATAGTCATACTGATTGACTGACTGCCATATAAAAAACATATTGAGATAACGGAAAATGGTTAACCTTCCGGCGGGACGGTAAGACAGAAGAAATCGTTTCAGAGAGGCAATAAAATCGCGTTTTTCAGGGCGGGCAAGATGCGAATGTTCACTAAACCATCCGGGGAGCAACACATAATCTGAAAAATGAGCCTGAAGATAAACGTCAAGTAAATAATATCGGTTCAGATCCCGCTGAGTGATGTGTCCGCTGACCGTCTCCCATGACAGCACATTTTCGGCCATCCACGTTATCTGCGTTTCACTCCGGCTCATATATGGCTCCATCGCGACCTGCAGCACCGTCAATCAATGCGTCCATGACCCCGGCGACTGCATCAGAAATCTGGTTTTGCTGAAGAAAGACGATGTATTTCATCGTCGTATTTTCGCTTTTATGGCCCATCCAGTATTTTACTGTACCCAGCGCATTTGCGGCCTGATCGGGATAGCAACTCAGTGCCGAGCGTAAAAAATGGGTCGCAAACGTTGCCCGCAAATCATGGGGTTTATGTCTGAACACATTTCCCGGAGCAGACCGGGCCAGGCGATGGCGAAAACTGTACCAGCGGGAGTAAAAGGCTTTTTCAGACATCCGTTTCCCGTTTGCCATTAAAAATAAAGGCTCGTGCCGCCCTTCCCCACCCTGTCGTGCACGCCATTTTTGGATCTTCTTTTCATACTCCTCATCCGCCAGATAATCCAGAACCTGCTCGTACAATCGTCTGGTGATGAAGAGTTCTCGCGTCATCCCAAACTTCGTATGAACTCCGCATCTCGGACCAATATGAAGCCCCCTGATGGTCAACTCAGATACAGGGACACTGGCAAGGTACTCTTCAGTAAAGAGTGACGACGGCAGGGTCAGCATTTCATCCAGCCGTAGCCCACAATTTTTCATCAGCACAATCATTAAACTGAACAACCCGGACTCAGATTTCAGTGCCTCATCCAGGATATGAACCTCTGCATCATTCAGTGGGTTGATTGTCCTTTTTGTTGTGCTGGTTATCCTGATGGCAAGATCCGAACTTATCACCTTGCGTCGCCCGTCAACGACTTTTTCGACCAACGTAAAAAATGAGCTGGCAGCCAGCTCACCACACTTGCCCAGAAATACGTAAAACCGTCGGATAACGCTGATGTACACCGCCGCGGTGGATGAGGCGATGCGCCCCTGCCTTACGGCCCCCAGAAGATACTCCCTGAAGCCATATGTAGGGCTTTGGTATTTCAACGTTCCCGGGGTGAAAGGGTCAAGTCCGTTATCCTCCAGCCACCTTATCCAGCGTAAAAATGCCCGGGCTAAAGGCTTTAAATCCCTGGCCTGCAGGATAGCTTTATCCATAAGATAAAAGTGTACATATCGGCTCAGTTTTCGATTCTGGATGCCGCTAATATAAGGTATTTCAGCATACAGAAATCCGGGTTCAAATTTCAGTTTCGGCTCTGTTGCATCCAGTTTGCTGACACGCCCATAACGCGCATGAATGTTAGTGATTATCCTCACAGTCTGTCGCCCTGAAACGCCACCTCATGCCTACACTATAAATCCGGAAGAAGAAAAAACAAACAACCAGGTTGCCGGGAGTGAATATGCAAATCAGGAGGAAAGTAAAAGATGTAACGACACCATCACGATGCAATACATTGACCTCAACACGTTACCCGGACCATACGTGATAAACATCACAAATCCTTTGAGTGAAGAACTTAAGATGTGATTTTCATTTCCCGGCACAAACCGTGCCCTTAAAAAACAGGCAACGGATACATCTTAATGCCAGAAGTAAACCTTAATTGATTGAATACAGCCTGAGTCCATTGCAAAAATAACACACAGGGTAAATTCGCATATACAGAACCCAACGAAAAGCAAAAGAAACCTGTAACACATTTCGTTTACCTGTCACTTTCAATTGTAAAAGCCAGCAGAAAAAGCGCATATAACTATATTTATCCCTGCGGGGACTTTTGTTTGTGCTATATATTTTTTACAGAGAACCGCAACGCGTCCAAACACAAGAATATATTTACCTCTGGAAAATGGTCTGACTCCCTTTCACGTGGTTGTAGTGACCTGTTCTGTGATTCATGTAATGTCTTTTCTGGATGAGGAAAATATGTCATCACTGATATTTTATACAGACGAAGCACAAGCACTGATTGTAACAGATACCCTTGCCGTCACCGATAATGGGGAGCCGTTATCTTTTGTTTCCAAAGCAGGTTACATCCCCCAGCTAAGAACCATCATAGCAGGAACGGGGGCAGGTGGATTTTCTAACACCTGGTTGCTTGAAGCATCAACCAGAATGGTCGTATCAGGTATACAAAATCTCAATTATCATACATCGGCCTGTCTAAGGAGGCTGTGGAAACAATACAAGCATGACCATGCAATTCCCTCTTCTTCAACGGTGACAACCAGTGTTTATCAGTTCGCAATTTGCGAGGAAACAGGAAATATCGTTTCGTTCGCCTATCGCTCAGTCCATGATTTCGAATCAGAGCAATTACAATACGGAACAGGAGTAAAACCTGAGTGCCAAATCTTGGATGGGGATTTGTTGCAGACAATTCCTGTAATGATGAATGAACAAAGGGCTATACAGGCGACATACCCACACCCGGAACGGATCCATATTGGCGGTGAGATGATTGCGCATTATCTGACATCATCTATGTATCAATGCTTTAAGATTGGGGAATTTGAGGATTTCAGAACTCAGGGAGAGTATATATTGAGCAGGATTTAGGCAAAACGCGGTTCAGATAAAGTGCTTTTAACAGGCTTGCTGAACATTAAAAGGATATCTCTCAATTACGATGAATAGCTTGAATTCTAAAAATAGAAAAGTAGAGTTTAACTCTAAATACATAAAAACAAGAGTAAAGGAGCAGCCGCCGAAGCAGCCGCGCATGATGTTGATCGAGAAGCGGATCATCTCATACGCCGGGATACGGGCGTTGCCGTACGCCGGGTGCGGCACGCGTTTGTACGGCAGCGCAAAGACGCTGTCCATCTCTTCGGTGGAGAGCGGGATCGCCGGTGGGTTGATCCAGATAAAACGCTCGCCGTGCTTCTGCATCAACGCACGCGCACAGCCGGGGTTGGTTTCATGGTGCAGAATACGGGACGCGTGGGCGTAGAGCACCTTATCGGCTTTCACCTTCTCGTAGGACGGCAGCAGCACATAGGTCTTTTCCCACGGTTTCGGACGCGGCGGCTGCACGACGATTGCCTTCGCTTCCGCTTTCTTTGGCTCAACCGGTTTGTTATCGGCGCACGGCAGATCTTCGCCATACGGGTGCGGGATAGGATCGATTTTGCCCGGCATATCGATGATGCGGGAATCCACCCCGCGCCAGCCCGGCAGCGCTTCTTTCACCATGATGGCGGTGTTGCGCACGTCGCGGATGCTGCTCACCGGCTCGCCCTGCGACAGACGGTGCGCCACTTCTACCAGTGGACGCTCGCCGTTACCGTAAATCAGCATGTCGGCTTTGGAGTCCACCAGCACCGAGCGGCGCACGGTATCAGACCAGTAATCATAGTGCGCGGTACGACGCAGGCTCGCCTCGATGCCGCCCAGGATCACCGGCACATCTTTCCAGGCTTCTTTACAGCGCTGGGTGTAGACCAGCGTGGCGCGGTCAGGGCGTTTGCCCGCCACGTTATCCGGTGTGTACGCATCGTCATTGCGCAGCTTACGGTCGGCGGTATAGCGGTTGATCATCGAGTCCATGTTACCGGCGGTCACGCCGAAGAACAGGTTCGGTTTACCCAGACGCATAAAGTCGTCTTTGCTGTTCCAGTCTGGCTGGGAGATGATCCCCACGCGGAAGCCCTGCGCTTCAAGCATGCGGCCGCAGATGGCCATACCGAAGCTCGGGTGGTCAACGTAGGCATCGCCCGTGACCAGAATGATATCGCAGCTATCCCAGCCCAGTTGGTCCATCTCTTCCCGGGACATCGGCAGGAACGGCGCCGGTCCAAAGCAGGCCGCCCAGTACTGGGGCCACGAGAAAAGGTCACGATCCGGCTGGATCAGGGAAATTGCGCTCATAATGCTTCCGAAGAAAAAATAGACAAAAGGAGCCGGATTATACGCTGTTCATCCGCCAGATTTGAAGAAAAGGATGCAAGAGGCAGACAGATATTCGCAGAAGTCGTTAAAATACAGCGCCCTGATTATTTTGGCTCATAATATTCACTCTTACTTCCGGTGATTTTCCCCCGGAACAGGTTCTTGCGCGGAGTTCTGTTGTGAAGTTCAACGATTCGTTACATGTCTCCCAACTGCGGGTTGTGCTTCATCTCTGCGGGTTTCTGGTTCTTCTGTACAGCCTGTCTATGCTGCCGCCGATGGTTATCGCTCTGCTGAATAAAGAGCGAACCTATTTTGCTTTTTTGACCACCTTTTTGACCTTTTTCAGCCTCGGCGGCCTGGCCTGGCGGGCAACCCGTCACGCCGGTATACAGCTACGCACCCGCGACGGATTCGTGATTATCGTCCTGTTCTGGCTGCTGTTCTCATTAATCAGCGCCATGCCGCTCTGGATGGACGATGGCCTGCAACTCTCCTTTGCTGACGCACTTTTTGAAGGCGTTTCCGGGATCACCACCACGGGCGCAACGGTGATCGGCGACGTCAGCGCCCTGCCCAAATCGTACCTCTATTATCGCGCGCAGCTCAATTTCATTGGCGGGCTGGGCGTCATCGTGCTGGCCGTCGCGGTCCTGCCGCTGCTGGGCATCGGTGGCATGAAGCTGTACCAGTCAGAAATGCCCGGCCCGTTTAAAGAGGAGCGTCTGACGCCCCGGCTCGCCGATACCGCACGCACCCTGTGGGTCACCTATCTGGCGCTGGGGATAACCTGCACGCTGGCGTACTGGCTGGCGGGGATGCCCTTTTTTGATGCCGTTTGTCACGGGCTCTCCACCGTATCCCTGGGCGGCTTTTCAACCCGCAGCGAGAGCATCGGTTTTTATGACAGCCACGCGATTGAGCTTGTCGCCGGCACCTTTTCGCTGCTTTCGGCGTTTAACTTTACCCTCTGGTATGTCGCCCTTGTCAGACGCACGCTGAAGCCGATTCGCCGCAGCCCGGAGGTGAGATTCTTTCTGGCCGCTGCCGCGGTGCTTATCGCCATTACCGCCTGGCAGGTCTGGCACGCGGGAATGTATAACCCTCTCGACAGCCTGGTGCACGCCTTCTTCCTGGCAAGCTCAATGATGACCGATAACGGCCTTTCAACGGCCGATTACGCCCACTGGCCTGCCCACACCATATTCCTGCTGCTGAGCGCCAGCTTCTTTGGTGGCTGCGTGGGTTCGACCTGCGGTGGGATTAAGGCCCTGCGTTTTCTGATGATGTTTAAGCAGAGTATTCAGGAGATGAATCAGCTGGCACATCCGCGGGCGCTGCTGACCATCAAGGTTGGCAACAGCGTGGTGAATGAGCGCGTCCTGCGTTCAGTATGGAGCTTCTTCTTTCTCTACGTGATGATCACAGGCTTTTTCGTCTGGGCGCTCAATCTGATGGGCTATGACCTGTTTACATCATTTGCGACGGTGGCTGCCTGTATCAACAATATGGGGCTGGGCTTTGGCGAAACGGCATCAACCTTCGGGACGTTAAAGGAAGAGGCCAAGCTGTTGATGTGCGCGGCGATGATCTTAGGACGTCTGGAAATTTATCCGGTGTTGATCCTGTGCTCGCGCTTTTTCTGGCGGGCATAACGCATTCCCGGCGCACCGGGAATGCTGTGCTTACGGCGCCGGGTTAACCAGCATTTGCCCTACGGAGCCCCTGTCCATCATCTCCAGCGTCTGGCTGTGGAACAGGAACGGGAAGTGCGGCCAGGAAGGCTGGCCGTAGTAGACAAGCAGTTCAACCTGACCATCCACCCAGACGGTGTCTTTCCAGCCCCTGTCTTCCGGGAACGGCATCGCGCCGTTCACGTTGCGGATCAGGAATGACACGCCTTCAATATGGAACGACTGCGGCATGTCGGAGCGAACGGTCCAGCGCTCCCAGGTGCCCTGCTGGGCGGTAATGTCGATACGGTTAACGTCCCACAGCGCGCCGTTGATGCCCGGGTCGTCGCCGAGGCTGATATCACGGCTGCGCACCGGCGAACCGCTCATGATCTCCTGCGGCAGCAGGCGCATGGGCAGGCTGTCGGTCACCAGCGGCAGGAGACCGGTTGGGCGCAGGGTCAGCACCAGCGTGGAGACCAGAATGCTCGACGGCTCAAAGAAGCCACGAATGCGATCCACAATGCTCGCCGCTTCGCCGCAGGTCACCGAGACTTCATCGCCGTTGGTCATATCCACGAGGATTTCACGGCGTTCACCCGGGGCTAGCGCCAGCTGTTTAACGGACACCGGCGCCGGTAAAAAGCCCTGGTCGCCAGAGATCACATGCAGCGGGCGGCCATCGCTCATCTGCAACAGATAGCGGCGCGAGTTAGAGGCGTTCAGCAGACGCAGGCGAACCCAGCCGCGCGAGACTTCGACATAGGGACTTTGCGCGCCGTTGACCAGCAGCGTGTCGCCAACAAAGCCACCGCTGCCCGGCTCGCTGTATTCCGGTGTGCCAAAGTTATCCAGACGCTTGTCCTGGATAATGACCGGGAAATCATCCACGCCGTAGTGGTTTGGAATGGGCAGAGATTTACTGACCTCGTCTTCTATCAGCCACATCCCGGCCAGTCCGTTATAAACCTGCTGGGCAGTGCGGTTAGGGGTATTAGCGTGATACCACAGCGTCGCCGCGCTCTGACGGATTGGCAGTACGGGAGCCCAGTCGGCGTTAGGCGACATCATGCGCGCGGCCCCGCCAATCAACGGACCGGGAACCTGCAATCCGCTGATGGTCATCGCCACATTTTCAGGCGTGCGGTTGCTGTAGATGAGCTTTACGTCATCGCCATTCCACACGCGGATGGTCGGCCCAAGGTAGCGCCCGTTAATGCCCCAGACCGGCGCGCGGGTTCCCTGGGTAAACGACCAGTGGCTTCGCTGTAGCGTCAGGAATAGCGGCTGCCCGCGACGGGATTCAATCAACGGCGGAATGGGCAGCGGCTGTTGCTGCCCGGCGGCGCTGGCTGTCAGCGGCATCGCACCCGCACAAAGGGCGATCCCTGAAGCCTGAATAAACTGACGCCGACTGAGTGACATATAAGCTCCATCTGAAACGACTAACAACGCGGGAATTCGTTTTCCCTTTTAACGCCGGATTAGATCTTCCCGGCGGCTTCTCTCTCTGCGACTTCTTTGTCGAGCTGAGCAATATGCTGAACCATCAGTTCACGGCAGTGCGCTGCCAGCTCGCGGACCTGATCTTTACCGTATTTGCTGGTATCGACCGGCGGCAGCATCTCGACAATCACCAGCCCGTTGTTCAGGCGGTTAAGATTAATCTTATTCGATGTATTGGAAACACACACGGGAATAATTGGAACGCCCGCCGCAATTGCGGCATGAAACGCCCCGGTTTTAAACGGCAGCAGACCGCGACCGCGGCTGCGCGTGCCTTCCGGGAACATCCAGATAGAAATGCGGCGCTTTTTGAAGTGGTTCACCACTTCCGCAATGGTACCGTGCGCTTTTGCGCGGTTATTACGGTCAATCAGCAGGTTACCCGTCAGCCAGTAGAGCTGGCCGAAAAAGGGGATCCACAGCAGGCTCTTCTTACCCACCGTCACGGTCGGCGGCAGCACGATGTTAGAGGCGGTCACCATATCGTAGTTATTTTGATGGTTTGCGATATAGATGGCGTTACCGAAATTCTCCGCCCCTTCCGGCAGACGCTTTTCAACCTTCAGGCCAAACAGCGGCGCAAGACGACCAAACATGTGGCCGAAGGTGGCGACATGCTTCGGGTTACGCGGGCTGAACAGGCAATAGATGCAGCCGAAAACACAGACCAGAATGCAGTAGATAACGGTAAGAATAAGACGAACAATGTATAGCATAGCGACCTCTGAAGCCCTGACAGCTGACAATTATACTTCACCTGTGGCCAGGTAAGGACTTTATTACGAGCGCGTATTGTTAATCGCAACGCACGAATTAACAACGGTTTTACGGGAAATTTTATTGGATATCCCCCTCCGGAACAGAGGGGGATCGAGACGCGTTACTCTTCACTGTCGCCCGCGCTGCTGCGTGCAGGAGAATCGATCTCCACGCGGTCGATACGCTGCAGGCCGCGCATCAGCGAACCGCGGCGTCCGCGCTCGCCCACCACCTTCTGCAACTCTTCCGGACGCAGCTTGATTTTACGCTTGCCGACATGAATGGTCAGCGTGCTCTGCGGCGGCAGAATGAAGAGATGCGCCAGGCCATCTTCACCTTTCGCAGCTTCCGCCGACGGGATGTTGATGATCTTATTACCCTTGCCTTTCGACAACTCCGGCAGGTCGCTGACCGGGAACATCAGCATGCGCCCGGCAGATGTAATGGCCAGCAGCATGTCGCTCTCGTTCTCAACCACCAGCGGCGGCATAACGTGTGCGTTATCCGGCAGGCTGATCATGGCTTTACCGGCACGGTTACGTGACACGAGATCGTTAAAGGTACAGATAAAGCCGTAACCCGCATCAGAGGCCAACAGCAGTTTCTGGTCGTCGGCTTCCATCAGCATGTGGTCAACCGTCGCCCCCGGCGGCAGCGTCAGCTTGCCGGTCAGCGGTTCGCCCTGACCGCGCGCGGAAGGCAGCGTGATCGGATCGATGGCGTAACTGCGGCCCGTGGAGTCAATAAACGCCACCGGCTGGTTGCTCTTGCCTTTCACGGCCGCCTTGAAGCTGTCGCCCGCTTTGTAGCTCAGCCCCGGCGCGTCGATATCATGGCCTTTGGCGCTACGCACCCAGCCGCTCTGGGACAGGACGATGGTGACCGGCTCTGAAGGCTGCATGTCATGCTCGTTCATCGCCTTCGCTTCTTCGCGCTCATGCAGCGGAGAACGGCGGTCGTCGCCGAAGGCATCGGCATCGGCCTGCAACTCTTTCTTCAGCAGGGTGTTCATTTTGCGTTCGGACGCGAGGATCGCCTGCAGCTGATCGCGCTCTTTTTCCAGCTCGTTCTGCTCACCGCGGATCTTCATCTCTTCCAGCTTAGCGAGATGGCGCAGCTTCAGTTCGAGGATCGCTTCGGCCTGGGTTTCACTGATACCAAAGCGCGACATTAACGCGGGCTTCGGCTCATCCTCGGTACGGATGATCTCAATGACTTCATCAATATTGAGGAACGCCACCAGCAAACCTTCGAGGATATGCAGGCGCTTAAGCACTTTCTCCAGACGGTGGTTCAGACGACGGCGCACCGTATCGCGACGGAAGGTCAGCCATTCGGAGAGGATCTCCAGCAGGTTTTTCACCGCCGGGCGTCCGTCCAGACCGATCATGTTCAGGTTGATGCGGTAGCTTTTTTCCAGGTCGGTGGTGGCGAACAGGTGGTTCATCACCTGCTCCATGTCCACGCGGTTAGAGCGCGGCACGATCACCAGACGGGTTGGGTTTTCGTGGTCGGATTCATCGCGCAGGTCGTCCACCATCGGCAGCTTTTTATTGCGCATCTGGGAGGCGATCTGCTCCAGCACCTTGGCACCAGAGACCTGATGCGGCAGCGCGGTGATCACCACGGCGCCGTCCTCTTTGGTCCACACCGCGCGCATGCGCACGGAGCCACGGCCGTTCTGGTAGATTTTGCGGATTTCCGCACGCGAGGTGATGATCTCAGCTTCGGTCGGGAAGTCCGGCCCCTGAACGATATCCAGCAGCTCGTCCAGCGAGGTTTTCGGCTGTTCAATCAGGGTGATGGCGGCTTTCGCCACTTCACGCAGGTTGTGTGGCGGGATGTCCGTCGCCATACCGACCGCGATACCGGTGGTGCCGTTCAGCAGGATATTCGGCAGACGCGCAGGCAGCATTTTCGGCTCCTGCAGCGTGCCGTCGAAGTTTGGCACCCAGTCCACCGTCCCCTGGCCGAGTTCGCCCAGCAGCACTTCGGCATATTTAGACAGGCGGGATTCGGTATAACGCATCGCCGCGAAGGATTTCGGATCGTCCGGTGCCCCCCAGTTCCCCTGACCGTCCACCAGCGGGTAACGATAAGAGAACGGCTGGGCCATCAGCACCATCGCTTCATAGCAGGCGCTGTCGCCGTGCGGATGGTATTTACCCAGTACGTCACCGACGGTACGGGCGGATTTCTTGAACTTGGCGGTGGCGTTCAGCCCCAGCTCGGACATCGCATAGACGATGCGACGCTGAACGGGCTTCAGGCCATCCCCGATAAACGGCAATGCCCTGTCCATGATGACGTACATGGAGTAGTTCAGGTAGGCGTTTTCCGTGAATTCATGTAGCGCGAGGCGCTCTGCCATATCGCTCATTACGTGTGATTCCTCAACTCAGAAACCGATGGGTTTCAGGCAATATTGCCGCAGATACTACCCTATCTGGCGAGTTGAGTCACAAAGAAAAAGGGCCGGATAAGCGGCCCTTTCTGGGTTATTTCGTCAGCTTGATAACCTGCTTCACGTCGATTTCAAATTCGTTCCAGTCTTTATCGACCTTACCCTGCAGCTCGACTTTATCTTGCGGGGACACGGTCACACCGTTCCAGCGCTTATGATCAATCTCAACCACCACCGTGCCAGTCTCGTCGCGGAAGGTGTAGCGGTCATCGGACAGGCGTTCGGTGATGTTCCCGCGCAGCTTCACCCAGGCGTCGTCCTTCAGGTCTTTGACTTTCGCGGCCGTTGTCAGGTTGGCGTTGTTATCAACAAAACCGCCTGCCTGCGTCTGAGTCTGGGGTTGGGTAGCTGATGGGCCCGTAAAACCGCCCTGAGCAGCGAAGACCGGTGCGGTGGTCATCATCATGATAGCAGCCATTGCAGCGAATTTTTTCATATTCATCTCTCCCTTTAATGTGGTGTCGCAATCCATTAAACAGGGTAATCCTTAACAACTTCTTAAGGGGAAAATTTATATTTTTTTACTGTACAGCAGGCGGATCCAGAGGGTTTACTGACGCCATCAAGGAGGGGATATGCGCATATTACTGGTAGAAGACGACAAGCTGATAGGTGATGGCATCAAAGCGGGCTTAAGCAAAATGGGCTTCAGCGTGGACTGGTTCACCGACGGAAAAACCGGCCAGGCGGCGCTCTGTTCTGCCCCTTACGATGCGGTGGTGCTTGACCTGACGCTACCGGAGATCGACGGTCTGGCGATCCTGCGCGCCTGGCGCGAAAGCGGGCGCAGCGAGCCGGTGCTTATCCTGACCGCGCGGGATGCGCTGAATCAGCGCGTCGAGGGGCTACGCCTGGGAGCCGATGATTATCTCTGCAAACCCTTCGCGCTGATCGAAGTGGCCGCCCGCCTTGAGGCGCTGGTGCGTCGCAGCCACGGTCAGACGCGCAGCGAGCTGCGTCATGGCAAAGTGACGCTCGACCCGACAAGCCTCGTCGCCACGCTGGCGGGGGAAACGCTGGCCCTCAAGCCCAAAGAGTTCGCCCTGCTGGAGTTACTGATGCGCAATGCGGGCCGCGTCCTGCCGCGTAAAGCGATCGAAGAGAAGCTCTATACGTGGGACGATGACGTCTCCAGTAACGCCGTGGAAGTTCACGTCCATCATCTGCGGCGTAAGCTGGGCAGCGAGTTTATCCGCACGGTTCATGGCATCGGCTATACCCTGGGTGACGCATGAAACTGAGCCTGAAACTCCGTCTGACGCTTCTTTTTCTGCTGCTGTCGCTGACGGCCTGGTTTGCCGCAAGCCTTGTCGCCTGGCAGCAGACGACCCACAAGCTCGATAAGCTGTTTGATACCCAACAGATGCTGTTTGCTAAACGGCTGCTGACGATGGATCTGGATGAAATACGCGCTCCGGAGCGGATGCGCGAGATCCCCAAAAAAGTGAAGCACGGTCGCCTGGACGACGATGCTCTGGCCTTCGCCATTTACGCTACCGACGGCACGATGATCCTCAATGACGGGGAAAACGGCCGCGACATCCCGTATCACTATCGCCGCGATGGGTTTGATGACGGCAGGCTCAAAGACGACAACGATGACTGGCGTTTCTTATGGCTGTCCTCGCCGGACGGGAAGTACCGCGTGGTGGTCGGTCAGGAGTGGGAATACCGGCAGGAGATGGCGCTGGATGTGGTCAGCTCGCAGCTGACGCCGTGGCTGGTGGCGCTACCGGTGATGCTGCTGTTGCTGATTGTCCTGCTGAGCCGGGAGCTTAAGCCATTGAAAAAACTGGCGCAGACGTTGCGCCTGCGCTCGCCGGATGCCACCGACACCCTGCCGACACAGGGCGTGCCATCAGAAGTACGCCCCCTTCTGGACTCCCTGAACCACCTCTTTACCCGAACCCAGGAGATGATGAGCCGCGAGCGCCGCTTTACCTCCGATGCCGCCCACGAATTACGTAGCCCGCTGGCGGCCCTGAAGGTGCAAACCGACGTGGCGCAACTCTCTCTGGACGACCCGCAGGCGCAGGAAAAAGCGCTCTCGCAGCTCCACGCGGGGATCGACCGGGCATCCCGGCTGGTGGATCAACTCCTCACTCTCTCGCGTCTGGACTCTCTGGAAAATCTCGACGATGTCGAACCGATAAAGATGGCCGATTTGCTGCAATCAGCGGTTCTGGACATCTGGCATCCGGCGCAGCAGGCGGGTATCGACGTTCGCCTGAACATCAACGCCCCGCAGGCTGAACGCACGGGTCAGCCGCTGCTGTTGAGCCTGCTGGTGCGTAACCTGCTGGATAACGCCGTTCGTTACAGCCCGCGCGGCAGCGTGGTTGACGTTACGCTGGACGCCCGTTGCTTCTCCGTACGCGACAACGGACCGGGGATCGCCCCCGAGGCGTTGGCCCGTATTGGCGAGCGTTTTTATCGTCCACCCGGCCAGGATGCCATGGGCAGCGGGCTGGGATTATCGATTGTAAAACGCATTGCTGCCCTGCACGGTATGCGCGTTTCACTGGATAATGCAGCGGAAGGCGGCGTTGACGTAAAGGTGTACTGGTAAGGAATTATTGCATTTAACGCAAAAGACTTTGCACATTTTGCTCATTTTACCGTATCGCCCTCGCGCGTAGAATACTCGCCATACTCTCATCGACGAGGACAAATAATGAGCAACATTCTGATTATCAACGGTGCGAAAGAATTCGCCCACTCTAAAGGCCAGTTGAATGACACCCTGACCGAGGTCGCGGACGGCTTCCTGCGCGACGCCGGGCATGATGTTAAGGTTGTGCGCGCAGACAGCCATTACGACGTGAAAGCCGAAGTGCAGAACTTCCTGTGGGCTGACGTGGTTATCTGGCAAATGCCGGGCTGGTGGATGGGCGCACCGTGGACCGTGAAAAAATACATGGATGACGTGTTCACTGAGGGCCACGGTTCACTGTATGCCAGCGACGGCCGTACCCGTTCAGACGCATCTAAAAAATATGGTTCAGGCGGCCTGATTCAGGGTAAGAAATATATGCTCTCCCTGACCTGGAACGCCCCGCTGGACGCGTTCACCGATAAAGATCAGTTCTTTGAAGGCGTAGGGGTAGACGGCGCATACCTGCCGTTCCACAAGGCTAACCAGTTCCTCGGCATGGACCCGCTGCCGACCTTTATCGTCAACGACGTGATTAAAATGCCTGACGTCCCGCGCTATATCGCAGAATATCGCAAGCATCTGGCTGAAATTTTTGCTTAACTGGTAACCTGGAATTAGAAGGAGTTAATTATGCTTACCGTTATTGCTGAAATCCGTACGCGTCCTGGCCAACATCACCGCCAGGCGGTGCTGGATCAGTTCGCGAAAATTATCCCAACCGTACTGCAAGAAGAAGGCTGCCACGGCTATGCGCCGATGGTTGACGCCGCAACCAGCGCCAGCTTCCAGGCCACCGCGCCGGACTCCATCATCATGGTTGAGCAGTGGGAAACCGTGGCGCATCTTGAAGCGCACCTGCAGACCGCACACATGAAAGCGTGGAGCGATGCGGTAAAAGGTGACGTGCTGGAAACTCACATCCGTATTCTGGAGCAAGGGGTGTAAAACCTGCCTTCCCTCTCCTTTCGGAGAGGGAAATCTCTCTGACCTGCTATGCTTATTCTGACTTCATGATTAACAGGAGGATGGAATGGGACTTTTTAACTTCGTAAAAGAAGCAGGCGAAAAGCTGTGGGACAACCTGACCGATCATAAAGGCCAGAGCGACAAAATCACCGAGCATCTCAAGAAACTCAACATTCCCGGCGCGGATAAAGTGCAGGTCAACGTTACCGACGGTAAAGCCAGCGTAACGGGCGACGGGCTGACCCAAGAGCAGAAAGAAAAAATCCAGGTCGCCGTCGGCAATATTGCGGGCGTCAGCGAGGTGGAAAACAACATCACCGCCACTGATGCCAAAGATGAAGCCACCTACTATACGGTGAAATCAGGCGACACCCTCAGCGCCATCTCCAAAACCGTGTACGGGGATGCCAACCAGTACAACAAGATTTTTGAAGCGAACCGCCCGATGCTCTCCAGCCCGGACAAGATTTATCCCGGCCAGACGCTGCGTATTCCTAAGGCGTAACCCACACGTCGGGGGCGCGCCCCCGACCTTTTACCAGTACGGCTTCCAGCTCTGGGTGAACCGCACCAGCGCCTCAACGTAGAAGTAATCGCCCCAGCTCGCACACTCATCCACGCCTTTGTTGCTCGCCAGGTGATAGACAGCGTGCTTAAGCAGCCCGCTCCCCTTCTCGTCTTTGCCCATCAGATAGTGCTTTGTCAGCGACGACATAATCCCTTTAGCCCAGTCCAGATAACGTTCACGATCCGGATCCGTGACCGGCAACTGTTTTACCAGCTCCAGCAGCCCGCAGACGGCAATGGCCGCCGAGGAGGAATCCCGCAGTGCATCTGTCCCCAGCAGCGCCAGATCCCAGTGGCAGACATAATCCTCCGGCAGACGATTAAGAAAGTAGTTTGCCAGGCGTTTTGACAGCGCAATCATCGTCTTATCGCCGGTATAGAGATAGCTCAGCATAAAACCGTAGATCCCCCACGCCTGCCCGCGGGACCAGCAGGAGTCGTCCGCGTATCCTTGCTGCGTGT
Source organism: Enterobacter cloacae complex sp. IR5384 (assembly GCF_049237265.1). NCBI lineage: Bacteria > Pseudomonadati > Pseudomonadota > Gammaproteobacteria > Enterobacterales > Enterobacteriaceae > Enterobacter > Enterobacter cloacae complex sp. IR5384. Next base: position 20,577 of record NZ_JBMKHJ010000045.1, read on the forward strand.
TGCCGTAACGAGGCGCGCCGGTAACCACATCCATGTAGTAGGTGTGGAACGTCGAGGCATCTTCACGAATCAGGTACGTAGCGGCCTGCATCACGTGGGCTTTTGCGGCGTCAGCAAAGCGCGCGTCGCCGGTTTGTTCCGTCGCCCAGTAGAGCAGCGGCAGATTCATGTTGCAGTCGATAATCATCCGCCCGGCCTGCTCCGGGTCTGACAGATCGCCCCAGGCCTGAATAATCTTCGCCTTCGGGTGAAAGCGCTCCAGCAGGGCTTCAGCCGCCAGCAGGGCGAACCCGCGCGCCTCGCGGTTGCCGGTCAGTCGCCAGGCCGCCACGCAGGAGAGCGTATACAGGAACCCCAAATCATGAGTGTTGGTATCATTACGCCCGGCGATGCGCAGGCCAAACGAGCGCACGTGTTTTTCAGCCATCTCGCGGAACGTTGTCTCACCGCTCATCTCCCACGCCAGCCATAGCTGACCGGTCCAGAAGCTGGTGGTCCACTCCACGTTCTCCGTCAGCGGATAAACCCCGTTCTGGCAGGTTTCTGCCGGGAATCGGTCACCGAACGCCACCAAATGACGGCTAATCAGCTCAAGCACGTGACTGCGGGCAGAGCTGAGTTCATCACGTAATGTCCGCGATTCAACGGGGACAGGAATAGCCTGCAGGTGTTCCTCTTTGATACGACTTAACATGTTTCGGGTCCTTTAAATTACCGGGATGAGGGTTCTGCTGCGTTCAGCGAGCGGGTACCGCGCCATTTGCTCTGGCAGGCGGATAGCGTAAAGGCAGAGATAAACGTAAAGGTCAGCGCCGTGGCCCCCATAATGATATAGGTGTGCTCAAAGCCGATGCGGTCATACAGATAGCCGGCAGGCGAAGAGACAACCACGTTGCCCACGTAGAGCATGGCCTGATAGCCCAGCAGATACATAGTGGCGTTAACGCGTTTATCGAAATGCTCAGCAATATATTTAAAGACCGATACCAGCAGCAGACATATTTCCAGGCCATACAGCGGTTTCATTACGGAAATTAACAGATGGGAATCGCACAGGCCGGAAATAATCAGTCGTGCACCGACCACCAGCCCGACAATTAACAGCCCACGCTTGGCACCAATACTATTCACCAACAGCGGGATCACCATATACATCACAAATTCCATACCCGACTGTACGGTTCCCAGATAACCGAACACCGCGTTACCCTGGTGAATATCATCAAAGAACGTGACGAAATAGCGTGAGAACTGCTGCTCGGCAATAAACATCATCCACGCCACGCCCGCCACATACAGGCAGAACGCCCAGAACTTGCGGTTACGCAGCAGAGCATAGACATCCGCAGGGGCGATTTTCTCTTTGGTCAGCACCTCGCTGGCGTGAGCGGAGTTAGTGTTCACTTTCAGGCTCACAAGGACGATCAGCATGATGATGGATGCGACGCTGCCCAGAATAAAGTTATACGCCGGTGAGAGATTAAACAGCAGACCGGAGAACGAGGACGCCACGGCCCAGCCAAGCGATCCCCACATGCGAATTTGCCCGAACTCCATACCGTTTAAACGGCTAAATCGGTCAGAATAGGATTCACACGCCGCCACGCCCGCGTACCAGGCAAAGCTTAAATAGAGCGCGCCAATGATGATCCCTACCAGAGTATTGGACATCAGCAGCGGCTGGTAAACATAAATAAAGAACGGTGCCATCAGCGCGGACATGGCAACCACAAAATAGAGCAGGTATTTACTCATGCCGATCTTATCGAGAATATAGCCGTAGATCGGTTTAAGAATGACTGAGAAGACACCGTTGACCGCAAAGACAGTGCCAATTACCGAGCCGCTGAGATTCGCCTTTTGGCCGAGCCAGATGGCTAATAGCCCAATACTGGCGGACCAGGTAAAGAAATAGAGAAATATAAAGCTGCTGATTTTGTAATATTCGGTTCTGTTCGTTGTAGATGCACTTTTCATATCATCCTCGCCGACGTGTAGGGTCAGATTTTTTATAATGTGAACGACAGCTTACGTTCGCCTCCGGGTTCGCGGATCGCGACCTGGTCAGGGGTCATCTTCAGTTCAGGTGCCAATGCCGCGGGGGGGTTCTCGCTGGCCACGACGGCGCAACAGAGCCAGCTCTCTCCCTGAGGGAGATCGGTTTTTAACAGCGGAATGGATGCGCATTCCGGGAACATAATGTTGCTGTTCGGCGGCGTGACGATGCTGTCTGGCTCCCGGGCAATGGCCGGGGAGAGATCGACAATCACGCTGCTGCCGTTGCTGGCCGTCAGGTAACAGCCACGCTCATGAATGTGGTGTTCGGTTTTCATCACCGCAAAACCGCCCTCCACTGCCTGAAGGGTGCGAGCGCTGTTAATGCGGTGCAGACGCACGTGCCACTCGCCAAAGGGAATTTGCCAGGTTTCGACATGGACATCATGCCAGGGTGACCAGCGTGAATAGAGGTAGTTCTCATCCACCCGCACCTCCGCGCATTCACGACGCCCGCGGAAGTAGTTATCCCCCTCCGCCAGCAGTAACATCGAGTCGCAGGCGGCATGTTTCAGGCCAAAGCGCCCCCGTTCGAGGGTGAAGCCAAAGCGGCTTGAGTACGCAAATTTGGTGTATTTGGCTTCGGTGTTGACGTAGTTATTCAGCTCAAGCTGACCGGCAGTGAGCATCGTGACGTGCTGTGAGTTATCCGCATGCATCAGGATGTGCTGCGCTGGGTGGATCACACGTTTTTCCGCCAGCGAGGGGAGCGGCTGCTCTTCTGCCTGCCAGAACGGGTGTGACTCCGGCAAGGCCAGCATCAGGTACGTTTTCAGCGCCCAGTACGGTGAGCCGGGGGCGTTATAATCCTCGCACATCACCAGGTTGGGATAAGTAAAACCGAGGGTCAAAATACCGTCGCGATCGGTCATCGGCTGCCGCTGCCACCAGCGAAGATGGCGCAGCACAATGCCCTTCACGATGCCCGGCGAGAAGACATTCAGCCCGGAAAAGGCCACGGCGCTCCAGAAAGCGACCATCGCGAAGCGATAGGTAAGGCTCCGGCCAAACGGTACCGACGCGCCGTCGGCGGCAGACCAGTAAATAAAATCTTCGGCAAACTGACGGGCACGCTCACGTAACACCTCCGCCCTTTTTTCATCACCGCTGAGGGTGGCATAAATCAGGCCGTAGAAGTGGAACGCCATTGAGATGTAGTAATCCTTCGGGCGGCCCGGACCGTCAGAATACCAGCCGTCACCCAGATAATACGCCTCCATCATCGCAAACCGACGGTCGATGGCGCACGGATCATACGGCAGCCCGGCACATTTGAAACCAAGCTGCACCATAATCGCGAAGTAGTTCCAGTTGCTGTCCGGCATCTGCGCATCGGTGATCTGGTTGAGCCACGCGTGCAGGTTCATTACCTCACGTTCACTGAAGCGGCAGGTGAGCTTATCCCCCAGCAGCGCCAGCCCCAGGCCGTAAGCCGCCATCTCCACCAGACGCTGGTCGTACGGGCCGGTTTCCCCCCAATAGCCCGGGCTCTGCGGATCGGTGCCGAGCTTAATGGCGGTAAGGTACTTCTCACTAAACGGCTCGTCCCCGCCGCCCGCCATCAGCGGAAACAACCCCCACAGCGCGCGGGATAGCCCTTCCATCTGCGCAATCTCCGTGGGGTAGTGCGCACAGGTTTCTCCCAGCGAGAACCGTGAACAATCCTGCGGAAAGGACTTATCCAGCGCGCCCAGCAGGTCATGTAACGACGCCACCACCTCCTGGCGCGAAGACAATGGATTTGATTTTTTAGACATACGCTCGCCCTCGTCATCAACTGCGACGAAGGATAGTGAATCCGCAAGGGGGATAAATGTTAGCCACGTCACAGCCGTGAAGGCTAAATAAACCTCCAGTTGAGAAAATTTAAAAAGGTGGTTTATAACGAGAAGATAACGGCAGAAAATTGAGTTTTATTGCACTATGCGCGACACGCCCACCTCCGACCGGCTGGAACTGATCACCTTAAATGACACCGTCGTGTCATTCAGCCGTCTGTTTGCCAATACCGTGCGTTACCATCACTGGCATCAGTGTCTGGAGATTCTGTATGTAGAAGAAGGATTTGGCGTCGCCATTGTCGATAACCGTCACTACACCATGCGCCCCGGGCGGCTGTTTTTCTTTCCGCCGTTTACCCTGCATAAAGTGAGGGTGGATGAGCAGGCAGAAGCGATTTACCGACGTACCATTATTCATCTCGACCCTCACGCGGTGCTCACAGCCCTGCGCGATTTTCCCCACACGCAGCAGCGGCTGCAGAAACTTTCTGCCCGCGGCGCGGGAGCGTGGGTCGCCGATCTGGCGCACTGCCATCACCATGTCGATCATCTGCTCGGCTGTTATCCGTCGCCTTTAACCCGCGAGGGAATAGCCGCGCTGTTGATTGGTTTATTCGCCATGCTCCCGGACGATAATGCCCGTGCGCCGGGCAGTAGCCTCGGGCTCGCCAGCCAGGTGATGTTCTGGCTGGACGAACATTACCAGGAGAAATTTCGCCTGGACGCACTGGCAGAAACGCTGGGGAAATCCCGCAGCTACGTATCGCGAAAATTCCATGCGGAAACGGGCGAGAAGATCCACAACTATCTGAATACGCTAAGGCTGCGCAAGGCCTGCGAACGCCTGCTGCACAGCGAGGCGAGCGTACGCGAGATTGCCACCCAGGTGGGATTTTCCGACGTGACGTGGTTTATCAGCGCGTTTAAGAAGGGAATTGGCGAGACGCCTTTGCAGTACCGGAAGAACCATGCTGACCGATGAACGGCGTGAGCGCCCGGCATGCTTTAACCGCTCTTCTTCCCCGGCTTTAACCCACGATGAAACTCGTTGATGCGCTTCATGGATTTGATGGTGCGCTGCGGCTCGGTGGAGGCGACGGACAAAATAATCATCTCCAGGCACAGCAGCACCGTACCGTGCAGCGGGATTTTGCCCTTTTCTCCGCCGCGCGGCACATGGATCACCACGCTGGCCTCTTTGCTGAAACGTGAGTCCAGAGCGTTGGTCAGCAAAATCGTCGGGATCCCCAGACGTTTGGCTTCCCGCAGCGTGGTTTGTCCTTCCCGGTGTGCAGATTTTTGCGCCATCATCACCAGCACATCGCCGCGCTGGAGCGCAATCAGCTGTTCGGCAAGACCTATCCCGGTGCGGTTGAGCGGCATGGCGGGGAGCCCCATCCGGCAGAATAATCTGGCGGTGTACTCGGCCAGAATGCCGGAGGCACCAATGCCGAAGATCGCCACCTGCCTGGCCTGTGCCAGCAGCGACACCGCCTGCGCCATCGCATAACGGTTGTGCGGTTGCGACAAGACCTCACAGGTGTGCTGATGCCCTTCCAGCACAAAATCGATGCTCGCGTTGACGTCGCTGGTGAGCGTGTTGACCGTTGAGGAGATCTTTTCGCTGGATGTCACCACCGGACCAAACCACTGCTCCAGCGTCTGCTTCAGATCGCGCAGCCCGGCAAAACCCAGCGCCTGGATCGCGCGGACCACGGTGGCGTCCGAGGTTTTTAGCAGCGTGGCGATTTCCATTGCCGTCTGCTCCATCACCGCTTCCCGGTTCTCGTTGATGTAGCGCGCCACCTGCAGCAGACGCGGCGTCAGATGATGTGCACGAGCGCGAAAGCGCTCCCCGTAAACATCCACACGCCCTTTCTCTTTACGGATCACGGTGATACCTCCGGCAATGGCCGCCCGGCAATCTGCGACTGTACCTGCGCGGCCATCAGCCCTAAAGAGGCGAAGGAGTTCGAAATGGCCTCTTCGCGTGAAATCAGCACGTAGTGGCCGGTCCGACAGGCGTTCAGGAACTGGCACCAGCCCGGCATCACCGCCTCCATCGCCGCCAGCTCGTCCTGCGGTTTACCCCCGGTGTCGCCGCGCCAGGTGGCAAAGACAAAATCGGCGTCCAGCTCCGGCAGACGTTCGGCGCTGACGTCAATCCGTCCCCCTTCCGGGATACTCTCAATCAGCGGCGGGAAGGTAAATCCGGCGTCACGCAGCACGCGGCCTAAAGAGTGGTAGCTGTGCATGGCATTGATTTTTCCCTGGTTAGCCTGAATCACCGACACGGTGATTTTGCGCGTATCGATGGTCGCCTTCAGCGCCTTGATTTGTTCCTGATAGCGGCGCTCCAGGATTTTCAGCCGCGCCTGCGTACCGGTGAGCTGCGCCAGCTTGCGGTAGATCTCCGGTGCACCGCCGTCGAGATGGTCGATACTCACCGTCGGGGCAATCTTCTCCAGCTGTTCCACCGGCGTGTTGCGGGTCGGCTCGGTGATGATCAGATCGGGTTTGGCGGCGGCAATGGCTTCAATGTCGATATCCGCCGTGCCGATGAATTTGATGTCGGAATTATCGAAATCCACCCCCGTCAGCATGCCGCTGGCGCGCAGAAAATGGCTGCCGTCCGGGCGCGTGCGGCCATGGCTGGCGACGGGCGGTACGCCAAGCTCAATCAGTGGAATGGTGATATCCAGGTCGTGCAGCGAGACGATCCGCTTCGGGTGAAGCGGCACCTCCACCTTACGCCCCAGATCGTCAGTGAACGTCTGCGTCGGCTCCGCCGCACCCACCGCAAACCCTATCAGCAACAGCATCGAAACAAGTACGCGCATTATAGTCCTCTAAAATCTGTCCCGACGCTGCCAGAGCAGCAGCAGGAAAAACGGTCCGCCAGTCAGTGAAATCACAATCCCCGCCGGTAACTGCAACGGCAGGAATGCCAGCCGCCCGACGGTATCCGCCAGCAGCACCAGCAGCGCACCCAGCACGGCACTGCCCATCAACAACGCGGTTTGCCCACCGCGCATCACCAGACGCGCCATATGCGGCGCAATCAGCCCCACAAAACCAATACTCCCCACGCAGGAGACACAGGCCGCCGTTAACACCACCGGCGCGAGAACGCGCAGTAGCGCTAATCGTGCGGTGCGAACCCCGAGCCCCGTTGCGGCGTGGTTACCCAGCAATGCCACGTCAGCCGCGCGGGCGGTAAAGAGCAGTAGCGCAAACGCCGGGGCCGCCCAGGCTGCGGCGATACCGACCAGCGTCCAGTTTGCCGCGTGCAGGCTCCCTGCCAGCCACAGCATCGCCGTCTGCACATCGCGCACGTCGGCGGTAGTCATAAAGATCCCCATTGCCGCAGAGAAAGCCCATGACACGCCAATCCCAATCAGAATAAAACGCGGACGCGAGATATCGCGGGCCAGCGCCACCACCAGCAACGCGGTAATGAGGCCACCAGCCATCCCGACCAGCGGACGCCAGGCCAGCCCCAGCGCAGGGAACTGAAAAATCAGCAGCAGCACCGCCGCGCTGCAGCCCTCTTTCACACCAATAAGCCCCGGATCGGCCAGGCCATTGCGGGTGATGGACTGCATCGCCGCTCCCGCCATGCCCAGCATCGCGCCGCTTAAAATGGCCATCAGCAGCCGTGGCAGGCGGATATCCATCACGATATAGCGCGCATCGGCCTCCAGGGGTTCTCCGGAGAACAGCGCGCGCCCGATGGCGGAAGTGGGAATGGGAAGCGAACCGTGCGTCAGGCCAAACCCCAGCAGGAGAATGCCCATTAGAGCGATAAGCGTAACGCGCGCCACTGCCGCCGGGCGTACCTGCCCGGAAAACGGCCCGACACGCCATGCACGCAGTCCGGCCCGGCTCATTTGAACATCCTTGATGCCATCAGGATAAAGAGAGGAGCCCCCACCAGCGCGGTCATGATCCCGGTGGCCAGCTCATACGGCGTAAACAGCGTACGGGCCGCGATATCCGCCAGCAGTAACACCAGCGCCCCGCACAGGGCAGAAAGCGGCACCATCACGCGTAAGTCCACCGACACCAGACGGCGGATAAGCTGCGGCACGACCAGGCCAATAAAACCAATCGGCCCGGCAATGGAGACGGCTGCGCCGCAAAGCAGCGCAATCGCCAGCAGAGCCAAAAGGCGAGTTTTGAGCAGCGACACGCCCAGCCCCTGCGCCATCCGGTCGCCCAGGGCCAGCATATTGAGCGATGGCGACAGCCAGAGCGCCAGAGCGACCCCCACAGCGGCAACCCAGGATGCGCTGCGAACGATCTCCGCGTTAAGCCCGGCAAGATCTCCCGCCAGCCAGGTGCGCATGGCAAGCAGCGTCTGTTCATCCAGAATCAGCACCGTGGCGGTAATCGACGACGCAAACGCCGACATCGCCACGCCGCATAAGGTAATTTTCATTGGCGTGAGGCCGGTTCGCCCTGAAGAGGAGAACGTCAACACCAGCATAAACAGCGCGGCGGCACCCACAGCGGCAATCAGCGGGCGGCCAAACGGCAAGGTAAACCCGAGCGCGCTGGTCAGCACCACGGCCAGCGCCGCCCCCGCGTTAAGCCCCAGAATATGCGGCTCGCCCAGCGGGTTACGGATCACCGACTGTAACAACACGCCCGCCACGCCAAGCGCCGCCCCGGTGACCATGGCGGCAGCCAGCCGTATCAGGCGTAATCTGACAATCACGTTGTGATCGAAATTGCGCGGGTCGAAATGAAGCAAGGCCTGCACCACCGTCTGGGGAGCAATGACACGCGCACCGATACCCAGGTGGGCAATCGCGCCCATCACCAGCAGCAAGGCAAACAGCAGGAAAGCCAGTGACGTTCGCATCATGATTTTTCCGCCGCCTGGCGGAATGGCATAAAGAACGGCTTACCGGTCAGGGGATTAACCGACATATGGACATCGACATCAAACACCGCTTTGATGAGTTCCGGCGTGCAGACGTCGCCTTCATGCAATACCCCCTCGACTTTGCCCTGGCGTAAAAAGACCAGGGAATCGCCATAGTTGACGGCGAAGTTGAGATCGTGGAGCACCACCACCACCGTACGGCCATGCTGGCGGGTCAGGGTATGCAGCAACTCGAGGATCTCCACCTGATAGCGAAGATCGAGAAAGGTTGTTGGTTCATCCAGCAGGATATAGGGCGTTTGCTGCGCCAGGGCCATTGCGATCCAGCAGCGCTGGCGCTGGCCGCCGGAGAGGCTTTCGACGGGCTGATGTGCAAACTCTGCCGTACCGGTCAGGTGCAGAGCCTCTTCAACGGCCTGCTCGTCTTCATCGCTCCACTGGCGCATAAAATTTTGCCAGGGAAAACGGCCGCGTGATACCAGCTCAAACACCGTCAGCCCTTCCGGCAGCAGCGGAGATTGCGGCAGGATCCCCAGCTGGCGGGCTACCGCTCTGGTTGGTTGCTCGTGAATGGCTTTGCCATCAAGCAGTGCGGCCCCGCCAAGTGGTTGCAGCAGACGCGCGATAGTGCTCAGTAGCGTGGATTTTCCACAGCCGTTCGCCCCTACCAGCACGGTCATTTTCTGCCGGGGGATCGCAAGGGAGATATCATCGACGATGATTTTTTTCTGATAGCCCGCGGAGAGGTTCTCCAGAACCAGCCCCGGTTTATGGGTGTTGTGCGCCACGTGAATGCCAACTTAATAAAAAAAACGAACAAATAAAAATAAAACTCATTCTCTTTTGAAAGTTTGCCGCTGCGCCATGTAGTAGTCAAGGGGATAAACACCCTGATAAAACCAGGGTTAAATAACAGGTACTACAGCGGCGCTTTTGTTTTTTATTTAAGCTTTTTCAATGAATTATATGCAATTCACTTATATCAAGACGGGAGGTTTCAGGCTGTAGCCGATTTTTGCTTTTTTCCATTTACTACTACATTGCCGCATGATTGAATGATTCTCAATTACATGTTCGATGCCACACGGCTAACGAGCAGACAATTAAGGGCAATGACTCATACATTCTTCCGCGCCCTTCATGCGCGGGATCTTTTGGGAAAACAGATGTAATGGCTACGTTCACACCTTCTCTCTCTGGGGTAAAAGGGCGCGCGCTCTTTTCACTGCTGTTTATGGCACCGCTGGTGCAGGCGGCCGACACCGCAACGGCTAACGACGGCGAAACGCTGACCGTCACCGCCGATCCCCATGCCGTGGCTGAGGCCACAAACGGCTATCAGCCGCTTAACACCTCCACCGCCACGCTAACCAACATGCCAATGCTGGATATTCCGCAGGTGGTGAATACCGTCAGTGATAAAGTGCTGGAAGATCAGCACGCTACTTCGCTTGATGAAGCCCTTTATAACGTCAGCAACGTGGTGCAGACCAACACCCTGGGCGGTACGCAGGATGCGTTTGTGCGCCGGGGATTTGGCGCGAACCGCGACGGGTCAATAATGACCAACGGCCTGCGCACCGTGCTGCCGCGCAGCTTTAATGCCGCGACCGAGCGCGTGGAGGTGCTGAAAGGGCCGGCCTCAACGCTGTATGGCATTCTCGATCCTGGCGGCCTGATCAACGTGGTTACCAAACGCCCGGAAACCCGCTTCGGCGGCTCAATTTCCGCTACCTCCTCAAGCTTTGGCGGCGGCACCGGGCAGATTGATGTCACCGGCCCGATTGACGGCACGCGGCTGGCGTATCGCCTGACGGGCGAGTATCAGGATGAAGATTACTGGCGTAATTTTGGCAACGAGCGCAGCACCTTTATCGCCCCGTCGTTGACCTGGTTTGGTGATGATGCCACCGTGACCGTGCTCTATTCACATCGCGACTATAAAACGCCGTTCGATCGAGGAACCATTTTCGATCTCAACACCAAACAACCGGTAAACGTGGATCGTAAAACCCGCTTTGACGAGCCGTTTAACGTTACCGACGGGCAGTCCGATCTGGCGCAGCTGAACGCCGAATACCGTCTTAACAGCCAGTGGACCGCGAAGTTTGACTACAGCTTTAGCCAGGATAAATACAGTGATAACCAGGCGCGCGTGATGGCCTATGACGCCAAAACGGGTAACCTGACCCGCCGCGTGGATGCAACCCAGGGCTCGACTCAGCGTATGCACAGTACGCGTGCGGATCTGCAGGGGAACGTGGATATCGCGGGCTTTTACAATGAGATCCTGACCGGTGTGTCGTATGAGAATTACGATCTGCTGCGTACGGACATGATGCGCTGTAAGAACGTTAAAGATTTCAATATTTACCATCCGACCTACGGCAATCTCAGCAAATGCACCACCGTCTCCGCCGCTGATAGCGACCAGACACTCAAACAGGAAAGCTACTCCGCCTACGCGCAGGACGCCCTGTATCTCACCGATAAGTGGATTGCCGTTGCCGGGCTGCGTTACCAGTATTACACCCAGTATGCGGGCAAGGGCCGCCCGTTCAATGTGAATACCGACAGCCGCGACGAACAGTGGACGCCGAAGCTGGGGCTGGTCTACAAGCTCACGCCATCCGTCTCGCTGTTTGCTAACTATTCCCAGACGTTTATGCCGCAATCGTCCATTGCGAGCTACATTGGTGACCTGCCGCCGGAAACGTCAAATGCTTACGAAGTGGGGGCTAAATTTGACCTGTTCGATGGCATTACCGCCAATATCGCGCTGTTTGATATTCACAAGCGCAACGTGCTGTACAACGAAAGCGTGGGGGGTGAAACCATCGCCAAAACCGCTGGCCGCGTACGCTCGCAGGGTGTGGAGGTGGATCTTGCCGGATCGCTGACTGAGAATACCAATATTATCGCCAGCTACGGCTACACCGACGCCAAAGTGCTGGAGGATCCAGACTACGCGGGTAAGCCCCTGCCGAACGTGCCGCGTCATACCGGTTCTCTGTTCCTGACTTACGACATTCATAACGCGATCGGCGGGAATACCCTGACGCTTGGCGGCGGTGGGCACGGCGTGAGCCGTCGTTCAGCGACCAACGGTGCGGATTATTATTTGCCGGGATACTTTGTTGCCGATGCCTTTGTGGCCTACAAAATGAAGCTGAAGTATCCGGTGACGCTGCAGGTGAACGTGAAGAACCTGTTTGATAAAACCTACTACACCTCGTCCATTGCGACCAACAACCTGGGCAACCAGATTGGCGACCCGCGCGAAGTGCAGTTTACGGTGAAGATGGCGTTTTGATTTCAGTGCGGGGTGTTCCCCTCACCCTAACCCTCTCCCCAAAGGGGAGAGGGGAATTGAACACCCTCTCCCCTTTGGGGTGTACAGTCCGGGGACATGGTTGACAGGTGTTCGGGGACATGGTGAACACTTTTTAACATCCTTTACCCATGGTGATCGACTTTTTCTTCAGGTCGATCACC
>NZ_JBMKHJ010000046.1:0-31198 GCF_049237265.1 Enterobacter cloacae complex sp. IR5384
ACTGCTTCAGTTTTAAACTCTTCAGGATAACGCTTACCGCTCATGGGCACCTCTCTTTAAGTCATCTTAAATGACTCTGAGGTGTCTGTTAAACGCGTGGCGATTCAGTTTGAACTTAACGCCGACAATAGCGCCGGAGAACGTATGACGATCACCTGCCGGGACAGCAATTTGATAGTGAGCTACAGCGGGTCTGATAAGGAGCCAATGGATATACCAGATAATGGACAAGAATCCATGGGAATCAATATCAACGCTGTTCATTACCCGCTAGATGAGACGGCTTTTATAGCGCTCAAAAACACAGGCAACCATGGGCAAATTGAAATCACCCGGATGAATAAACCCGTATCTCACCCGTTCAAAACCGCAGGGCTCAGGGACGCTCTGTCGGACCTCAACTGGGAAGACTGCATCAGCCATTAATCACCCCTTCCAGTAACTCATGCTCCCACATTGTTAATCATCAGTAAGGATATCTTTTATGGCGACATTCATTTCACGCCTGGTTTTAGTCTGCACCCTTTCGCTCCCGGCATTCAGCTCTGCTATCACTATTCAGGGGAACATTCATCCTGAGCGCTATACCTTCTTTCTGACAGAAAAAGGCGGCGAAATGCTGCGGGACATGAACAACGAGGCCGTGAACGTAAAACATAGCGGAAAGGCCAGTGCTTCGGTTGATGCGCAAAATAAGGCTGCGGCTGCAAACATATCGCCCCTGCTGTACCCGGGTGCACCGCTGGAGCAAAACTTTATCCGCTACGACGGTAAGCCAGTGAAAGCTCTGACCTGCCTTATTACCACCCGCACCATGCCGGGCCAAAATAAAGACTATGCATGGGAGGAAACTTACTGCCTGGATGAAACTGGTGCAGCCTACATTGGCACTAAAGGCTGGCCGTCTCGTACTATTTTCAGTAAGAGCTGTGCAGTGGGCGCTGCTGACTGCCCTGTTTACCTGAGCATGAACAACGACCCGCCAACCATGCGTAACGACGCTGTTCAATATGTTCCTTACAGCCGCGAGCGCGTAAGTGGGCAGACAGGACGTAGCCCTGAGCCAAAACTAACGACGACTGAAACCGTCGCTGAGCAGGACGGTTATGTAGTGAGTTTTGTTAAAGCCAGCAACTGTGCAGACAATAAACTGATTGTGAAAAATAAAAACTCAGGGAAAACTGCTGCAATTGCAGGATTAAATGGTTGCACTTTTGATCCGAAGAATAATGCAGTAATTATCTTCCCTCTAAATGAATACGTCGGCGTTTACAGTGGTCCCACAAACGCTTCTGAGGAAATAGCTTCCGTCGATCTCCCCTAATTATTTACCCGGTCCGGTATACGCTACCCGCGATACCGGACGTATTATGGACAGTCCTATGAAATACCCGAAATTCCCTGACGATATAGATACACAATCACTGGATCTGACCTGGCCCGTTGTTTTTAGCGTTGCAGGACTCACTCTGCTAAGGAGTAAGTCGGTCGTATGCCAAACATTGGGAGCCAGCCTGATGACCCTTAGCCTGATAAGGCTCATAAAAAAACTCGCCACTCTTGCCTGAAAAAGCCCCTATCTGGCAACACGGTTTGTGTGCAAGCTCCTGGATCACACGTACTATCGCCTTCCGACGTTCACCTGAAAGCTAATTCTCGACAAAAGCTGAAGCGCTCCTTTATCAAAGGGCTGGCTGCAATAGCAGAGGACAGAATTAATGATGATGCCTTTGTTTTATCGGTGTGCAGCAAAGCGTATGAACGCTTGCCTCTGATCATAAGGCGAGTCGTGAAGTACGAATGGTGTCTTCGATACTTCCAGTACAGTAAACCCTTTATTCTGCAGCGATTACAACATTACCAGATCGACAAGCTAACTCCGCCGACATTACCTGACAGTGAACTGTCGCCACAGCAAGACCAGCCACCAGCTTCTCCCTGAATAATTTATCTTCCATCCGAAGCCACTCCAGTGGAGTGGCTTTTTTATGCCCATTTTTAAAGGAATTAACTATGACACGTTTAGCCAGCCGCTTTGGTGCAGTCAACCTTGTACGTCGTGACCGCCCATTAACCCGCGACGAACTGGCCCATTATGTGCCAAGCGTCTTCAGCGAAGAAAAGCATGAATCCCGGAGCGAACGCTACACCTACATTCCCACTATTACTTTGCTGAATAACCTTCAACGTGAAGGGTTTCGTCCGTTCTTTGCCTGCCAGACCCGCGTCCGGGATGAAAGTAAACGAGAGCACACGAAACACATGCTTCGTCTGCGCCGGGAAGGACAAATTACCGGCAAACAGGTGCCAGAAATTATCCTGTTGAACAGCCATGATGGTTCCAGCTCTTACCAGATGCTGCCGGGGTTATTTCGTGCCGTATGCCAGAACGGGCTGGTATGCGGGGAGAGTTTCGGTGAGGTGCGGGTGCCGCACAAAGGCAACGTAGTCGAGAAAGTCATTGAAGGAGCCTACGAAGTACTGGGGATATTTGACCGCGTAGAAGAGAAACGCGATGCCATGCAGTCGCTTTTGTTGCCGCCACCCGCACAGCAGGCAATGGCGAAAGCAGCATTAACCTATCGCTTTGGTGAAGAGCATCAACCGGTGACGGAATCGCAGATACTTTCGCCACGTCGCTGGCAGGACGAGAGCAACGACCTGTGGACCACTTACCAGCGTATTCAGGAAAACCTGATTAAAGGTGGTCTTTCGGGGCGCACGATCAGCGGTAAGCGTGCTCATACCCGTTCGGTAAACGGTATCGACGGAGATGTGAAGCTCAATCGTGCTCTGTGGGTGATGGCCGAGAATATGTTGCATCTCGCGTCATGAAACTTTTTATCATTCTTCAGGCCCCGCTAAAAAACCAGCGGGGCCTTTTGTTTTAAGGAACCATTATGTCTGTATCCAATTTATCGCCGGTGTTTCCGGTAAACGAGCAGCGCGTAATGCGAAGGGCATTACGACTGGTTGAGAAATACCTGCGTCAACCGAGTGAGTCATTTACCTCCACCAGCCTCACAAAAACCTGGCTGCAACTGCAGATGGCGCACCTGGAGAGGGAAGTCTTCATCGTGATGTATCTCGATAATCAACACTGCCTGCTGGGACGAGAAACACTGTTTACCGGCACGCTCAGCCATACCGAAGTGCATCCCCGCGAAGTGGTTAAATCAGCCCTGAGACATAACGCTGCTGCGGTCATTCTGGCTCACAACCACCCGTCTGGTACGACAGAAATCAGCCAGCAGGATAAACATATTACTCAGAGGATTATGAAAGCGCTGGCACTGGTGGAAGTGCGCGTGCTGGATCATCTTGTAATCGGAAACGAGGTGGTGTCTTTTGCTGAACTTAGTTTGCTTTAAAGGAAGGTTTTCATGTCATTAATACCAGCCCATGAATGGGGGATAAAAAGCGATATTGTTCCACGGCTTGGAGTCAGATTAGTTCAGGAAGGCAACCGGCTGCACTATCTGGCTGACCGGGCTAGTATCACCGGTAAGTTCAGTGACGCCGAATGCCTGAAGTTGGATATCGTATTTCCGCATTTTATCCGTCAGATGGAATCGATGCTGACCACTGGTGAAATGAATTCTCGCCATGCCCACTGTGTCACTCTGTACCACAACGGTTTCACCTGCGAAGCCGATACCCTTGGTAGTTGCGGCTACGTATACATCGCCATTTATCCCACTCAACGCTAACAAATTTCACGAGAGCAAACATGAAAAATCTACCTGCTACAATTTCGCGGGCGGCGAAGCCCTGCCTGTCGCCCGTTGCAGTCTGGCAAATGTTACTTACTCGTCTGCTTGAACAGCACTATGGTCTGACACTGAACGACACGCCGTTCAGTGATGAAACTGTAATTAAGGAACATATTGATGCTGGGATTATCCTGGCCGATGCAGTCAACTTCCTGGTAGATAAGTACGAACTGGTTCGCATTGATCGCAGAGGATTTAGCTCACAGGGACAAGTACCATATTTGACCGTGACAGATATCCTTCATGCCAGAAGAGCATGTGGATTAATGAAAAGTTGCTCTTATCGGGAAGTAAGTAATATTGTTCTTAGTCATTCGCGGCAGTGAGGGGGTCTTCAAGAGCCGAGAAGATTTGCACGGTTTGTGAAGAAACTGGTGAGATTGGCGACTCAATGAAAACCTCATCGAGTCGCATGAAAAACAAGGTGGGGGCACAAAAGGGGGCATTTATAAAGATGAAACAAGAAAATATGTATATTTATCAATGGTTGGATGGGTTGTGTTATGTTCCTATTATCGCACCATTAAAATCAAATTGTTACGTAAGATCTTATCATTCTCCCACCAAAAAATTATCTTAATGTAACAGCTGGTGTAAGTAAATTCTATCAACGAAGATCAATCTTATCTACTGACCAAAAAGGCCTGATAGGGCTTCGCTCACTATACATCCTTGGCTGCAGGTTTAGTTGTACACCACTCCTAAATTTAATGTGTTGGCAATGTGTTCAATAAAGCTCGAACAAATTAGCTCATTATGATCGGTTAATACTTCAACTTCTGGTTGCATGATTGTTTGTCCGTAAAAAGATAACGCGCCTGCCGGGTAGTAGCAGGCGCATTACGCAATAGGTAAACAAGGGAGGAAGTTCAGAAATGTAAATCGGGAAGGTTGTACGCAATGTTCATCGTACTACGTTGTTACGGCTTTGCCGCAACAAGCCAGTTGCCTGCCGCGCTCGCAGAATGTCTGCAGCCCGGAGATAAGGAGATTGTTCCTGCCAGCTAAATCCCTTCCTGTCGATACGAACCAGCTCGTATTTTTCTACCAGAAAATTCACGGCATCGGCTAGGGTGATACCGGCATCGATGTGTTCCTTAATCACAGCCTCGTTGCAGAATGGCGTGTCGTTTATTGTCAGACCATAGTGCTGTTCCAGCAGACGTGTCAGTAACATTTGCCAGACAGCCACGGGTGACAGGCAGGGCTTCACCGCCCGCTGAGTTGTTGCAGGTAAAGTTTTCATGTTTGCTCTCGTGTAGGTAATTAACGCTGAGTGGGGTAAATGGCGATGTATACGTAGCCGCAACTGCCAAGGGTGTCGGCTTCGCAGGTAAAATCGTTGTGGTACAGGGTAACGCAGTGGGCATGGTGGGGGCTGAGTTCACCGGTGGTCAGCATCGATTCCATCTGGCGGATAAAGTGCGGGAATGTTTCATCCAGCTTCCGGCATTCGATGTCACTGAACTTGCCGGTGATGCTGGCCCGGTCAGCCAGATAATGCAGTCGGTTGCCTTCCTGCACCAGACGGGCTCCCAGGCGCAGTGTAATCTCCCGCTGCAGGCCCCTGGTAGGGTTGCTCATTACAGTTCTCCACTATTGTCAGTTCAGGGTGATGCTCATCAGGCAGGTATAGGGCCCATTGCGGTCCTGGCGGCGTTCGGCGTATACCGCGAGGACTCCGGCGATATCCGGAACGTCCCTGCCGGTGTAATGACAGACGCTACCGTGCCACTGGTATTTGCCGGTGCAGTAGCGAAAGATTCGGGACTCAGGATGCTGGCGGTATATCGTCATTGCCCTGCGTTTACTGATAATTTTCATGTAATACCTCAAAGCAGACCGTGTTCTGCGAACGAATAGATTTGCCTGCCACCGACAATCAGATGGTCAGGGACACGGATATCCACCAGCTGAAGCACCTGAAACAGTCGCTGCGTGAGGGTTTTGTCGGCCTGGCTAGGTGTCGTCTCGCCGGAAGGATGGTTATGCGCGAGTATCACCGCCGCCGCGTTGAAGTGCAGAGCACGTTTGACCACCTCCCGGGGATGCACCTCGGTGCGGTTAATCGTGCCGGTGAAGAGCGTTTCATGGGCAATCAACTGATTCTGGTTGTCCAGATACAACACCCGGAACTCTTCCCGCTCAAGCGCGGCCATATGCAGTCGCAGCCATTCACGTACGGCGTGGGTAGAGGTGAAGGCTACGCCGGGCTCATGCAGGTGGCGGTCCAGAGCCCTGAGCGCCCGCTGAATGAGACGCCGGTCCTGTGGCGTCATCTCGCCGGGTAAAAAGGAAAGCTGTTTCATCTGTTGCTCCTTCGGTCAGTCGATAATACGCAGAATGGCGTGAGCCTCTGGATGTTGCATGGCATACTCCCGCAGGCGGTAATAGTGTGCGGTCATCGCGTCACATTCTGTACGGCAGGCATGGTGGCTATACGCAATCAGGCAGACAGCAATACCTGCTGCTTCTGCACTCATTTGGGCATCGTTACCGTTCAGGCAGTTAAACAGACGCCATGTCTCATCGTTGTCAGGCTCGGGGGACATAAATGCGCCGCCATTGCTGAGGGTGTAGAACGACCAGATACCACCGCTGTAGCCCTCACAGAAGCGGTCCATCCAGGCGAAGATATGCGGCTCCAGGAGTAGCCACTGCGGGATAGCGCCAAAGTACTGTGGCCAGAAATCGATACGCTGTTCATCGGGGACCGGCGTGACGGTCAGTTCAAATTCGGGTTGGTTAGCGGGTGCGAGGTCGTGCTGCGTCTGTGTTGTCATGGGTATGTCTCCGTCAATAAAAACGCCAGCGGCGATGGCTGGCGTATGGGGATATAAAGTGTGTTCGGGGAGGTGAATGCGGGTAAATGCTTCGCGATCAGCGGGTGGCCGTGTCTGTACGGATGCCTGAGGTGCGGATATAGCGGTTAAGACCTTCACCGGCATCCGGCTCAAAGTTCCATGCCCGCCAGACCATCCGGCCTTCAGTATCACGAACCACCAGACGGAAGTGACTGCCCTGGTCGTCTTCGAGTGTGATATTGCTGTACGTGGTAGTGACCGCTTGCGCTTGTCTCCGGGTGAAAGGCCCCGGTGGCAGCAACACGGATTGGGTCATTTTCGGGCTCCTGATAAAAGAAAACCCCGGCAGCCTGCTAGCTGTCGGGGTGGATTTGCTGGGGAAGATACTACTATCAGTCGTTGCTGCAGTCTCCGAGAGTGGACAGAACTTTCTCAGCGTTCTTCCGGTCCGCAGTGAAGGTCCCTGCTTTGTGGTCATTGACGTAGACGTCGAACTGCCCGGCCTCAGAGATATTGCTGATGAAGTCAAACCAGGCGTTATCGCCGTTACGCCAGCCCAGGCTGGACGGAATAATGTACTGCTGGTGATCCATCACTACGGTGATAGTAGTGTCGTCATCGTGCGAACTGACCATCTTGTCATCGGCAAGGGTAAGAAAGACTGAATGCTGATAAAAACCATTCTGGTCCGGGTTACCTGTGCAGTTGATGGTAAACGTCTTCCCGCTGGCTTCGGTCACACTGTATTCCGTATTGCCCTGACCGTAACCCTGCTGCCAGAACCCCGGGATAGCAGAGGCATTAAAGCTCGCGAGCAGTACACCCACCAGCACAAACCGACTTAGTGAACGTATTGTCATTTCTGTTTCCTTTATCGTTGTTTTTATTCCTGATTGTCAGGGTTCGAGGGTATCAGTAGCTGCCCCATCAGTTTGCCGTCATGGGCGTACTCAAAGTATTTTTCTTTGGTATACGGGTCCGTCACCTCCTGGTATTCCAGTTTGATGTTATCGGCAATACACAGCGCATTCATCAGTGGCTGGACGGTTTTTTCCTGCATATCCACGAGGTAGTAGTAACTGCCATCCTCGCAGCCATCGGGCGACTGGCGGGTACGTAAAACCTGCAAGGTGGGACCGGATAAGTAGTCAACCTGTGACCATTCTTCGCTGACATCATCCTGGTGGCTGACCACATCACTGAAACGCGGTGGGGTGAGGTCCTTAAATTTACTGATGGCCTTCAGGTCATCACTTCTGTCATCGCATGCGATGAGAAACAGAGTGGTGGCAACCAGCGCCAGCAGAGGCAGTGTTTTACGTTTCATTATTTTTTTCCTGAAATCAGACGAACCACTTTGGCAAAGACATAAATGCCCACGAAAATACCCACCGGCACGCCGACGAACGGTGTTAGCGCGACACTGGCAGCACCGGCTGCGCCACCTCCCGTCAGCAGTGCGGCAACAGTGGCAAGGGTCAGGGCCGCGAGACTGTCGGACACCCCGGTTTTGTTCAGAATGATGACGATGACAACAATGGCGATAATGGCAATAACGGGCATAGGGCTCCTCCCTGTTGCCGGGTTGATAACAACGCTTGCGCTATTCTGGTGAGCTGTTGGCCGGAACAAACGTAAGCAGTGACTGCTGGATAAAGCGAAAATGGGGTAAGGACTGAATAAAGCCCGGGTCTTCAACAAGACGACACAGACTGTCGTTACGCCGGAAAGTCTCCTGCAGGGGCTGAACCAGATGGATTTCATCCAGGGAGAATACGGCGATATGTCCGTCGTGCTCTGCCACCAGATACCAGGCCTGCTGGTGGATAAGTAACCGGCAGGGAGCCAGCCGCTCACAGCGCTGCCCCTCGGCAATCAGAGTCACCCGCCTGCGCCCGGTAATGGCCTGAATCAGTCGCCAGAAAGACAATGCGCCTGATGGCGAAGGAGCCGGACTGGCGGGTGCGATTACGCAGGGAGACTCATCGCACATCAGCAGTGCGTTTACCAGACGACGGTCAAAGCCAGGGAAAAGACCGGCCATCCCGCTGCGGTGGGCAAAGATAAGCACGTCGGGCACCATCTGCGTCTCACTGCCCGCAGTGCGTAAGCGGCAATATCCGGACTGATACTCCAGGTCCAGATACATCAGCCGCTCACGAAAATCACGCCGCAGCGTGCGCACCGACACACCAAACTCAGCGGCAAGCTTACGCACACTCAGCGTTTCCCCTGCCACCAGACGGCTGATTATCAGTGACAGCCTGACAGCCAGCCGGTCATGGCGGCGTTCTGCCTGTGTCATGAGACGTTCTCCGTGAAAGTTAACTGACTGAAAATGATGTGATTACTTTAAAGAGGGGGTCGGACAGGGTATGGACACCACAGAAACTATTTTTCATTTCTGCAAAAGCCAGAGGCAGCGGGGGTTACAGGCCTTCCCTCGGTGAGTGAGGACCGTCAGCACGGTGCGATGCGGACAGGTGGTGTCCGATATTAACAAAGCAGCAACATTAAACGGTCACTGCAGTTGCGTGAGCAGGGCTTCCGCCATCACCCACAGTGCCCGGTTAAGTTTCACGTCCCCGTCGATACCGCGAACGGCACGGGTATGTGACCGTCCTCCTTTGGCATTACGGCCACTGAGCCCGCCCTTAATCAGGTTCTCCTGAATACGCTGGTACGTGGTCCACAGGTCATTGCTCTCATCCTGCCAGCGGCGAGGGGAGAGGATCTGCGATTCAGTCACCGGCTGGTGGTCTTCACCAAAGCGGTATGTGAGGGCGGCTTTTGCCAGTGCCTGCTGTGCCGGGGGTGGCAACAGCAACGACTGCATGGCATCCCGTTTCTCCTCCACCCGGTCAAAAATCCCCAGCACCTCATACGCGCCTTCAATCACCTGACTCACCACGTCCCCCTTGTGTGGCACCCGCACCTCGCCAAACGACTCACCGCAGACGAGCCCGTTCTGACAAACCGCACGAAATAGTCCCGGCAACATCTGATACGAACTGGTTCCATCGTGAGAGTTGAGTAGAATAATTTCCGGCACCTGTTTACCGGTGATCTGCCCTTCCCGCCGCAGACGCAGCATATGCTTTGTATGTTCACGACGACCCGGGTCACGCACTCGGGTCTGACAGGCAAAGAATGGCTGGAAGCCTTCTCGCTGTAGGCTGTCGAGCAGGGAGATGGTGGGTATATAGGTATAACGCTCACTACGGGACTCGTGTTTGTCCTCACTGAATACACTGGGCACTACGCGAAACAGCTCTTCACGGGTTAACGGACGGTCGCGACGGATAAGGTTTGCTGCGCCAAAGCGCGAAGCCAGACGGGTCATAAGCAGACTCCTCATAACGGGAAAACAAATAAAAGGGATCCCCGTCGCATCGGCGACAGGGGCAGGGAAGTAACAGGGATGGGTTAAATACTCAGAAGAAGAAATCCCAGACGGCGCGGGCCACTGACACCACCGTGGTGCGCACGGCCTGAATGACGGCCCGCACCGGGGCGGGTATCAGGGGAAAGGCACTGATGCTATCGAGTACGGCCCCGACGGTTTCACCAAAATCGCTACGAGCCTGTTCCCGGACTACCGTCGTGCGAAAGGAAGGATGGAGTTGCGACACCACCGGGCTGGTGGCCTCACGTGGCAGGCACTTAATCATCCGCTCGGCCATCACCTTAAGCCCCCATTGTAGACGGACCGACACAGCACACACCGGATGGACGGGCTGGAACAGCTCATGCAGCAGGCAGATTTTGCGGCTGATATTCTGCTTCTGCGCCGTGGACAACTGTCCCCCACCGCTGGTAGGTTCGGCCTTATCCGACTGGCTGATAACAAACAGCACCTTATGCCGGTATACCTCTCCAATCACCTGATGATAAAAATGTTCATCCACCGTCAGCGCCCGGTCATCGGCCTTAATCAGCCACAGTACCAGGTCGAGGCGAGGAAGCTGTTCGCGGTACAGCGCAGCATACTCGGTATCGCGAGCGCCACTTTCGCCCACGCCGGGCAGATCCATCAGCGTTATATAGCGGTCGCCGACTTGCAGGCGAAAGCGCAGTGGCTCACGTGTACAGGCCGCCACATCGCTGACCGGTGATATATCTCCGGCAAACAGGGCATTGCACAGACTGCTCTTCCCAACACCGGTTTTACCCATAATGCCGATCACTGGCTCGTAGTTAGTTAACTGGTTAATTTGCTGCAGAAGCCGCTCTGATACCCATTGCGGCAGATCAGCAAGCGATTGCTGAAACGACTTCAAACCTTCAGAATTATTCATCACTACTCCTCTGAAAAATAATAAAAAACGGTAGAATCGTGAGATTCCGCCGTTAATTGCGTATGTTCAGAGTGATGATATATATCTGAAGATTTTTTCAATCCTCTGCGCTTGAGGCAGCTGCGCGACTGCTGGCTGAATCGCCACGGATAATTTAGACACTTCCGAGCCGTTGATAATACTGGTTTTCATATTCTGTCGGTGACATCTGATCGCTGGAACCATGCCGACGCTTACTGTTATAAAACATTTCGATGTAATCAAAAATATCGCTGCGGGCTTCTTCCCGCGTTCCGTAGATCTTTTTCTTTATCCGTTCGCGTTTCAACAACTGGAAAAAGCTTTCTGCAACCGCATTATCATGGCAATTACCGCGACGGCTCATACTGCCCTCCAGCCCGTGTGATTTCAGGAACGACTGCCACTCATAGCTTGTGTACTGACTGCCTTGATCAGAATGAACCAGCACCTGCTTTTGAGGATTACGTCGCCACACGGCCATCAGAAGTGCATTCAGGACAATATCCTTTGTCATCCGGGGCTGCATTGACCAGCCAATAACTTTGCGCGAGAACAGGTCAACAACAACAGTCAGATACAGCCAGCCTTCGTGAGTCCGGATGTAGGTGATGTCCGTTACCCAACGCTCATCCGGTGCTTCCGGGTTGAACTGCCGCTGGAGCCTGTTGGGCGTCACGATGCTGGTTTCACCCTTACGTGCCCGTGGGCTACGGTATCAATGGCTTCAATGAATGGGGTTGCTTGGTCTACATCTAGCAGTAGACCGTACGCATCGGTCACTTCCCATCCTTTAGTAGGTATTTTTTCAATACGTTCGCCGCGCGCACCCGCGCGTAGCCATAGCAACGGCGCAATGCGAACAAAGGCCAAGTTGTGGCTAACCGACTTCTCAGCTTCGTAGGTCAGAGTGAAAAACTCGGCATTTTCCTCAAAACCGTCAGACATTGGGAACTCGTCTGTAAACCTATAATTGCCCTTAATCGGTTGTTCATTCGGCGTTTTGCCTGTGATAGCAGCTTGTACACGTGGTTTGGTGATATAATCACAGATCCCCCACTTTTCCCAATCAGGATCTCCAGGCCTTAAGCCCTGTTCGCGCAATTTTTTCTGTTCGTCGGCAGCGACTTCGTTGTTAGTGACGGAGATGCACTGGCGACGACCACCACCTCCGCCGCGACCGTGGCGGCGTCCGCACCCTGTTCGTGGTGATGTTCCTGGTGACAGCCTGCGTGGCGATGCTCTTCACTTTTGCAGCAGCCTGCATGGTGCTCACTGTGGCGGCTTTCGTGGTGATGTCCTTCACCCTTGCAGCAGCCTTCGTGTTGGTGCTCTGTATGTTTACAGCAACCTTCATGATGGTTTTGCATCATCGTCTCCTGATGTTATTTAGATATATCTAATTTATATCTAAAGTTTATCGACTTGCAAGTCTATAAAATAATTTTTGTTTAATTTGATGATTATTAATGGTTTTTATGGATTGCTGATAGCTGTTTAATCTCAAGCTGACTATATCAAAAAAGTGCTTGCAATCTTTTTGATTAGCAATCATTATCATTTAAAAATAAATTTAGATATATCGTATTATCTTCACGAAGGCGAAAAAATGACAAAAAACACCTCACGCTACCCACAGCGCGTGCGTAACGAACTACGTTTTCGCGAATTAACCGTGCTGCGCGTTGAGCGTATCGGCCAGGCGTTCCAGCGGATCGTGCTGGGGGGCGAGGCGCTGGATGGCTTTGTTTCACAAGGTTTTGACGACCACACCAAACTGTTTTTCCCGCAGGCGGGCAGCGTATTTACGCCGCCGGAAGTGACCGACGAAGGCATTAACTGGGGCGAGGGCGTGCGCCCGGCGACCCGCGACTACACGCCGCTGTACGATGCCGAACGCCACGAGCTGGCTTACGATTTTTATATCCACGATGGCGGTATTGCCAGCCGCTGGGCGCTGGAAGCCAACATCGGCGATAAGCTGGTGATCGGCGGGCCGCGCGGCTCGCTGGTGGTGCCGGAAGATTACGCCTGGCAGCTTTATGTCTGTGACGAGTCGGGCATGCCGGCGCTGCGCCGTCGCCTGCTGGGATTACGTCAGCTGCCGGTGACGCCGCAGGTGACGGCCATCGTCACCGTCGCGGATGCTTCGTATAAAGATTATCTGGCGGATCTCGACGGCTTTAATATCGAATGGGTGGTAGGCCACAACCCGGCGTTCGTCGCCGAGCGGCTGGCTCAGGTCAAGGTGCCGTCAGAAGATTATTTTATCTGGCTGACCGGAGAAGGCGGCGTGGTGAAATCGCTGCTGGCGCGCTTTGAGGAGCCGAGTATCGATCAGCAACTGGTGCGTTCGCAGGCGTACTGGCATAGCAAATAATCGGCAGTGTGGTAAACCCGGATGGCGGCGCGTTGCGCCTTCTCCGGGCTACCTTTCAATGGTGTTATGTCGCCCCGGTAAGCGCAGCGCCACCGGGTGAGGCTTAGCGTTCCGCCAGCGCCTTAAACACCATCGCCACCGCGTGGGCGCCGGGGTCCATATTGCCGAGCAGGCTCTCGCTATTGAGATAGGAGGCGCGTCCGGCGCCGGCTTTGCTCGACTGGCAGGTGCGATCCGCGCCGGCCTGCGCCGCGGCGAAAGCGGCCTGCAGATTATCCGGTTCGGCCAGCAGCGCCGCCAGCGCCGGCTGTAGAGCGTCAATCATCGTCCGGTCGCCCTCATCGGCGCCGCCGTAAAATTTCATCTGCCCCAGACCGGCGTTCAGCGCTTCCGCCATGCTGGCGCCTTGCTCCAGCTTCTGCCCGGCGGCGGTGAAGAAAATCGACATCAATACGCCGCTGGAGCCGCCCATCACCACCGTCAGGCGTTCGCCAATTAGCGCGAACAGCGTGGGTAAATCATTGAGCGGCAGTTGCTGGCGTTGCAATAGAGCGGCAATCTCACGCGCGCCAGCGGCGAAAGTGGAGCCGGTATCGCCGTCGCCCACTTTGGCGTCAAGCGCGTTGAGATGGGTTTCGAGGCCGGAGAGGGTGCTGGTCACCTGCGCCACGTAATCGCCCACCTGCGGGTTGGCCGATGGCGTAAAGGCGACGCGTGCGCTGGCGAGCGCGGACGGCATGATATTAACAGCCCGCGGCTGCACCGGCTTCTGCCAACTGGCGGTTTCGACATCCGACAGCAGCGCCTTTTCAATGCTCTCTTCCAGCACGATAGTGGTCAGCGAGAAGCCTTTCATATCCAGCGCCGTTACCAGCGAAGCCGGGCCAATCAACCAGTCAACGCGCGCATGGAGTGGGGTGTTGGCCAGCTCGCGGGTCAGAATCGCCATCTCGGCCACCGACACGCCGCCGAGATTATTGAGCATCACCGCCAGGCGGCCGGTTTCAGGTAGGGCGGCGGTCAGCTTCTCTACCATAATCTGCATGATTTCCGCGCTGTTATGGGTCGCGATCGTCGAGGCTCCCGGTTCGCCGTGGATGCCCATCCCCAGCTCGGCGTGGCCGGGCTGATGGCGCGGCGCGCTTTCCGCTTCCTGCGGCAGGTGACAGCTGGCCAGCGCCACCCCGATGCTGGCGGTATGGTTGGCGGCGTATTGCGCTTCACGCAGGACGGTGGCGAGGTTGAAGCCGCGCTCGGCGAAATAGCCCGCCACCTTATGCACAAGAATAGTCCCGGCGATACCGCGCGGCTGTTTGTTATCCGGCAGCGAAATATCGTCGCCGACGATCAGCATCTCTACGTTATAGCCAAGACGGCGCGCTTTCTCCGCCGCGAGGCCGAAGTTAAGCCGATCGCCGGTGTAGTTTTTAACGATCAGCAGACAGCCCGCCTCGCCGGTCACCGCCTGAATCGCGGTGAGTACCGCATCGACGCTCGGCGAGGCGAACAGATCGCCGCAGACCGCGGCGGTCAGCATGCCTTTACCAATAAAGCCGACGTGCGCCGGTTCGTGTCCTGAACCGCCGCCGGAAATCACCGCCACGTTGTTTTTATTCAGATCGCGGCGTACCACTACACGGATCGCCGGGTCGCTCTCCAGGCGGGCGAGGTTGTTCCACGGGCTGGCAATAATGGTTCCCTCGATCACGTCGTTAACGAGGCTGGCGCGCTGGTTAAAAAAGAATTGAGACATAGTGGTTCCTGATCAGTAAGCGAAAACTCACCCTCCGGAGGCGGGCCCCCGGAGTGGTAACGGTCAAAGTGGATTTAGCGACGAATAAGACGTTGCAGACGCATATCGAGCGTGATGGCTTCGCCAGGCTGAATATCATTCAGCGCTTCGCCCTGCTGGCATAGCCAGGCGATCCCCGCCGCGCGGGCGATAATCGCGCCGTGGGCCTGTTCGCTGCCGTCGCGCAGGCACAGGCCGGTGACCTTGCTGGCATCCAGTTGGAGTACAGTCGAGGGATAAATATTGTCGGCGATAATAATCGTCGGCTCACTGGCGAATGGCAGCGTCTCCTTAATACCCTGCAGATGGCGCAGCGTGCGCTGCAGAATATCGTCGACATCGATATAACGGGCCTGCAGATAGGCGTCATCCAGCTGACGATACTGCTGGCTGAGCTCCATCAGCACTTGATGCCACGCCCATTCCGCCGAGCACTGTTCGGTGAGCAGGCGATCGTTGGCGGCATCAAACAGATCTTCATCGTCGAGCAAGGTGTGATGACCGGCGAAGATCGCCGCGATATCGGCGTTAAATTTGTGTTCCGCCAGCTCGGTGAGCGCATTGAGATCGGCCAGCGTCTGGTCGATCGCCTGGCGCAGGCGCTGCTGCTCGCGGGCGATGTCGGCGGCGGCGGGGAGCGCCGGTTGGATCGGCGCCTGCGGATAAAGCATCGCGGCGCCTTCAACACGCGCAGGTATGGCGGGTTCCGCTGTCGGCTGCGCCTCCGGCGACTCGCCGAAGTTATCGGCGGCCAGCGCCTGAAACGCCGCCAGCGCCGCATCGGCGTCCGGACCGCGGGCCAGCAGGCGCAGCTTATCGTGGCGGCGCACCTGTAGCAGAGCGATTTGATTCAGACTGTCCGGGGTGACGCATTTGCCGTTTTTCTCCAGCACCAGGTCGGCGTTAAAACCCGCCAGCGCGGCGACCAGCTTTGATGCCGGACGCACGTGCAGGCCGTTGTGATTGTTAATAATGACTGAAACCGATTTAGCATCGCCGTCGTCAGCAAGCGTTGGGGCGGCGGCGTCAGGCGTGTGCGAAGGTAAACCCAGCTGAACCCGCTTGGCTTCCAGGGCGTTCATGGCATCGGCGATAACTTTGTCGATCCCGGCGCCGGAGGCGGCGCTGACGGTGGCCGCCAGCGTCCCTTCGACCAGCGGCGCGGCGCACAGCCGCACCTTTGCCGCCATCGCCGGATCGAGCAGATCGAGGGCGGTTTCGGCGCTGAGCAGGGCGCTGCCGATATCCATCATCACCAGAACATGGTCGGTATCGGCGACGGATTCGATCGCCTCCATGACTTTAATCGGATCGGTGCCGATCGGGCTGTCGGGATCGTCGATCCCGGCGGCGATCGCCAGCTTACAGCCATCGTTCATTAACATCTGCCGGGCCAGTTCTCCGACACCTTCGCCCAGCCGGGCGCTATGAGAAACAATAACCAGGTTTACCATCGCGATTTCCTTACTCTTTGGCGGCGGCAGCCAGCATCTGAACCATAAACAGCACCGAGGTCGCGCCGGGATCCTGATGCCCGATGCTGCGCTCGCCGAGATAGCTGGCGCGGCCTTTACGCGCCTGCATGGTGATGGTGGCGTGGGCGGCGCGCTCGGCCACTTCGCAGGCGGCATCCAGCGCGGCAGGGATAGACAGATGTTGCTCGCTGGAATGACGCAGGGATTCCACCACCGGCAGCCAGACGTCGCACATCGTCTTATCGCCCGGCTCCGCTTTACCACGGTTGACGACGCCGTCCGCGCCTTCGCGGATCATCTGATAAAGCTCGTCGAGGGTCAGGCTCTGATGCGCCTGGGTGACCTGGGCGGCGCGGATAAAGAAGGTGCCGAACAGCGGGCCGCTGGCGCCGCCGACGTTGGAAAGCAGCGCCATCCCGGTATTCTTGAGAATAAAACCGATGTCTTTATCGGCGATCGACGGCAGCTTTTCGACCACTTTGCTGAAGCCGCGATGCATATTGAGGCCGTGGTCGGCGTCGCCGATCTCTTTATCAAGGCCGGTGAGAAAATCGCTCTGTTTGGTGAAAATGTCGCCACAGCGGTACAGCCAGTCGACGATTTGCGTTCTGTTCAGTGACATGTCGTGCTCCTTATTTTCCCCAGTTCAGCGCTGGGGTATGGACCGGGGCGTCCCATAACGCCAGCGTGTCATCATCCGCTTTCAGCAGGGTGATGGAGAAACCCGCCATATCCAGCGAGGTGCAGTAGCTGCCGATGAGGTTGCGTTCAATCACAATGCCGGACGCTTCGCAGCGCTGGGCAAGGCGGTTGTAAACGCCGTACAGTTCGGAAAGCGGGGTGGCGCCGAGGTTATTGACCAGCGCGATAACCCGATCGCCGTTTTGCAGCGCGGTTTTGCTCTGTTTCACTTCCTGCCACGCTCCCTTGACGTTATCCCACTGGCGCAGCGTGCGGCTGTATGCGCCGTTTTCCAGCAGGGTATCGAACATCTCATCGACGGTTTGGTCGAGCGAGCTGAAGCGGCGGCGGTCGATACCCGGCTCGCCATGGATGCCGACGCCGAACTCCATCTCATCATCTTTCAGGGTAAAGGAGGGCTGTCCGGCGGCCGGTACGGTGCAGGCGCCCAGCGCGATGCCAATCGAGTGACCAAGGTTATTTAAACGGCGGCCCAGTTCAGCGCAGGCTTCCAGCGAGTCGCCGCGTTCGGCGGCGGCGCCGACCAGTTTTTCAATCAGCACGGTATTGGCGACGCCGCGGCGTCCGGCGGTATAGAGGCTGTCTTTTACCGCCACGTCGTCATCCACCACGACGGTGGTAACCTTAACGCCACTTTCGTGCAGCAGCTCGGTGGCGGTCTCAAAATTCAGGATGTCGCCGGTATAGTTTTTGATAATCAGCAGGACGCCTTCGCCGCCGTCAATCTGCATCGCGCATTCGAACATTTTGTCCGGCGTCGGCGAGGTGAAAATTTCCCCCGGACAGGCGCCGGAGAGCATGCCCTGGCCGATGTAGCCGCAGTGCATCGGTTCGTGTCCGCTGCCGCCGCCGGAGAGCAGCGCCACTTTGCCGGCGACCGGTGCATCAGCGCGGGTGACATAGACCGGGTCCTGGTGCAGCGTCAGTTCAGGATGCGCCTTCGCCAGGCCGATAAGCTGTTCACTCAGTACATCTTCCACACGGTTAATCAGTTTTTTCATTGTTTATGCTCCGTAGGGTAGGGGGAGGTCGCCTGTCTATAAGGGTAGCCCGGCGATGTAGTGATTCTGGCTGAGCGGGCGCAAAATAAAATGCCGTCAAAATTGATTCCATAACGGAACGTAGAAAAGAATTTTTGTTCCTTTATGGAACATTAATTGCCGATAAACAGGAGAAATGCGAGCCAGCGCTAATAATTTGTCCGTTTTTTTCTGCTATCAGAAATGGGGCAAGGATGATTTTTTTCGCCATTGTGCCGCATTGAGGCAATTTTCTGCGTTAAAGAGGGGAGACGATAGCGGCTTTTTTGCCAAAATGATCCGATCGCGATCGCAATCCCATCGCTTTCTCAGTCACATTGTTTCAATGTGAAACGCATTATTTTTTTATCTGTTTCAGAACAGAACAAAAAGGGAAAAATTTTTTTCGCCGCGGCTCGCCCTACAGTGGATGCATCGCTCCGGCAGCGTGGCTGTAAGCGCCATTGATATCAGGCGCCGCGGCATGACGGCCTGGGCTCACGTGTCAACATACGCACTTATTTGAGGGTGAAAGAAATGCTAAAAGTTATTCAATCTCCAGCCAAATATCTCCAGGGACCTGATGCCGCCATGCTGTTTGGCGAATACGCTAAAAACCTGGCCGACAGCTTTTTTGTTATCGCCGATGACTTCGTGATGAAGTTGGCGGGCGACAAAGTATTGAACGGCCTGCATAGCCACAATATTAGCTGCCATGCGGAACGGTTTAACGGCGAGTGCAGCCATGCGGAAATCAACCGCCTGATCGCCATTCTTAAGCAGCACGGCTGCCGCGGCGTGGTGGGTATCGGCGGCGGGAAAACCCTCGATACCGCGAAGGCGATCGGCTATTATCAGAAGCTGCCGGTGGTGGTGATCCCGACAATTGCCTCAACCGATGCGCCGACCAGCGCGCTGTCGGTTATCTACACCGAGGCGGGCGAGTTTGAAGAGTATCTGATCTACCCGAAAAACCCGGATATGGTGGTGATGGACACGGCGATTATCGCCAAAGCGCCGGTACGCTTGCTGGTGGCCGGGATGGGCGATGCGCTCTCCACCTGGTTTGAAGCCAAGGCCTGCTTCGATGCGCGAGCCACCAGCATGGCGGGCGGGCAGTCCACGGCGGCGGCCTTGAGCCTGGCGCGCCTGTGCTATGATACGCTGCTGGCTGAAGGCGAAAAAGCACGCCTGGCGGCTCAGGCTGGAGTGGTGACCGATGCGCTGGAGCGTATTGTCGAAGCCAACACCTATCTGAGCGGTATCGGTTTTGAGAGCAGCGGCCTGGCCGGCGCGCACGCGATTCACAACGGTTTCACCATCCTTGAAGAGTGCCACCATCTGTATCACGGTGAGAAAGTGGCCTTCGGTACCCTGGCGCAGCTGGTGCTACAGAACAGCCCGATGGACGAGATTGAAACGGTGCTGGGCTTCTGCCAGCGCGTCGGCCTGCCGGTGACGCTCGCGCAGATGGGCGTCAAAGAGGGGATCGACGAGAAAATCGCCGCGGTGGCGAAAGCCACCTGCGCGGAAGGGGAAACCATCCATAATATGCCGTTTGCGGTGACCCCGGAGAGCGTCCATGCCGCTATCCTCACCGCCGATCTGTTAGGCCAGCAGTGGCTGGCGCGTTAATTCGCGGTGGCTAAACCGCTGGCCCAGGTCAGCGGTTTTTCTTTCTCCCCTCCGGCAGTCGCTGCCGGAGGGGTTCTCTATGGTACAACGCGGAAAAGGATATGACTGTTCAGACTCAGGAAACCGGGAAGGTGGTCTCTTCCGTCATCGCCCAGTCATGGCACCGCTGCAGCAAGTTTATGCAGCGCGAAACCTGGCAAACGCCGCACCAGGCCCAGGGCCTGACCTTCGACTCCATCTGTCGGCGTAAAACCGCGCTGCTGACCATCGGCCAGGCGGCTCTGGAAGACGCCTGGGAGTTTATGGACGGCCGCCCCTGCGCGCTGTTTATTCTTGATGAGTCTGCCTGCATCCTGAGCCGTTGCGGCGAGCCGCAAACCCTGGCCCAGCTGGCTGCCCTGGGATTTCGCGACGGCAGCTATTGTGCGGAGAGCATTATCGGCACCTGCGCGCTGTCGCTGGCCGCGATGCAGGGCCAGCCGATCAACACCGCCGGCGATCGGCATTTTAAGCAGGCGCTACAGCCATGGAGTTTTTGCTCGACGCCGGTGTTTGATAACCACGGGCGGCTGTTCGGCTCTATCTCGCTTTGCTGTCTGGTCGAGCACCAGTCCAGCGCCGACCTCTCCCTGACGCTGGCCATCGCCCGCGAGGTGGGTAACTCCCTGCTTACCGACAGCCTGCTGGCGGAATCCAACCGTCACCTCAATCAGATGTACGGCCTGCTGGAGAGCATGGACGATGGGGTGATGGCGTGGAACGAACAGGGCGTGCTGCAGTTTCTCAATGTTCAGGCGGCGAGACTGCTGCATCTTGATGCTCAGGCCAGCCAGGGGAAAAATATCGCCGATCTGGTGACCCTCCCGGCGCTGCTGCGCCGCGCCATCAAACACGCCCGTGGCCTGAATCACGTCGAAGTCACCTTTGAAAGTCAGCATCAGTTTGTCGATGCGGTGATCACCTTAAAACCGATTGTCGAGGCGCAAGGCAACAGTTTTATTCTGCTGCTGCACCCGGTGGAGCAGATGCGGCAGCTGAT
This sequence comes from Enterobacter cloacae complex sp. IR5384, assembly GCF_049237265.1. Classification (NCBI taxonomy): domain Bacteria; kingdom Pseudomonadati; phylum Pseudomonadota; class Gammaproteobacteria; order Enterobacterales; family Enterobacteriaceae; genus Enterobacter; species Enterobacter cloacae complex sp. IR5384. Next base: position 20,936 of record NZ_JBMKHJ010000046.1, read on the forward strand.
GACCAGCCAGCTCGGTAAAGTGAGCCACACCTTTGAGCAGATGTCTGCCGACGATCCGGAAACCCGACGCCTGATCCACTTTGGCCGCCAGGCGGCGCGCGGTGGCTTCCCGGTGCTGCTGTGCGGCGAAGAGGGGGTTGGGAAAGAGCTGCTGAGCCAGGCTATCCACAATGAAAGCGAACGGGCGGGCGGCCCCTACATCGCCGTCAACTGCCAGCTATATGCCGACAGCGTGCTGGGCCAGGACTTTATGGGCAGCGCCCCTACCGACGATGAAAATGGTCGCCTGAGCCGCCTTGAGCTCGCCAACGGCGGCACCCTGTTTCTGGAAAAGATCGAGTATCTGGCGCCGGAGCTGCAGTCGGCCCTGCTGCAGGTGATTAAGCAGGGCGTGCTCACCCGCCTCGACGCCCGGCGCCTGATCCCGGTGGATGTGAAGGTGATTGCCACCACCACCGTCGATCTGGCCAATCTGGTGGAACAGAACCGCTTTAGCCGCCAGCTGTACTATGCGCTGCACTCCTTTGAGATCGTCATCCCGCCGCTGCGCGCCCGACGCAACAGTATTCCGTCGCTGGTGCATAACCGGTTGAAGAGCCTGGAGAAGCGTTTCTCTTCGCGACTGAAAGTGGACGATGACGCGCTGGCGCAGCTGGTGGCCTACTCATGGCCGGGGAATGATTTTGAGCTCAACAGCGTCATTGAGAATATCGCCATCAGCAGCGACAACGGCCACATTCGCCTGAGTAATCTGCCGGAATATCTCTTTTCCGAGCGGCCGGGCGGGGATAGCGCGTCATCGCTGCTGCCGGCCAGCCTGACCTTTAGCGCCATCGAAAAGGAAGCTATTATTCACGCCGCCCGGGTGACCAGCGGGCGGGTGCAGGAGATGTCGCAGCTGCTCAATATCGGCCGCACCACCCTGTGGCGCAAAATGAAGCAGTACGATATTGACGCCAGCCAATTCAAGCGCAAGCATCAGGCCTAGTCTCCTCGATACGCGCCATGGAGAACAGGGCATCCGACAGGCGATTGCTGTAGCGTTTGAGCGCGTCGCGCAGCGGATGCGCGCGGTCCATGGCCGTCAGCAGGCGTTCGAGCCGACGGGACTGGGTGCGCGCCACGTGCAGCTGGGCAGAGGCGAGATTCCTCCCCGGGATCACGAACTGTTTTAACGGGCCGCTCTCGGCCATATTGCGGTCGATAAGCCGCTCCAGGGCGGTGATCTCCTCTTCGCCGACCGTCTGGCTCAGGCGGGTCAGGCCCCGCGCATCGCTGGCCAGTTCAGCCCCCAGCACGAACAGCGTCTGCTGAATATGGTGCAGGCTTTCCCGGAGCCCGGCGTCGCGGGTCGTGGCGTAGCAGACGCCCAGTTGGGATATCAGTTCATCGACGGTGCCGTAGGCCTCGACGCGAATATGGTCTTTCTCGATGCGGCTGCCGCCGTACAGGGCGGTGGTGCCTTTATCCCCGGTGCGGGTATAGATACGATACATTCAGTTTCTCTCACTTAACGGCAGGACTTTAACCAGCTGCCCGGCGTTGGCGCCGAGCGTACGCAGATGATCGTCGCTATCGGTGACGTGTCCGGTAGCCAGCGGCGCGTCCGCCGGCAGCTGGGCATGAGTGAGGGCTATCTCGCCGGACGCGCTGAGCCCTATACCCACCCGCAGGGGCGAGCTTCTGGCCGCCAGGGCGCCCAGCGCAGCGGCGTCACCGCCTCCGTCATAGGTTATGGTCTGGCAGGGGACCCCCTGCTCCTCCAGCCCCCAGCACAGCTCATTGATGGCGCCGGCATGGTGCCCGCGCGGATCGTAAAACAGGCGTACGCCTGGCGGTGAAAGCGACATGACGGTCCCCTCGTTAACACTCAGAATGCCTGGCGGAAAATCGCGGCAATCTCCTGCTCGTTGCCTTTACGCGGGTTCGAGAACGCATTGCCGTCTTTCAGAGCCATCTCAGCCATGTAGGGGAAGTCGGCCTCTTTTACTCCCAGATCGCGCAGATGCTGCGGAATACCGATATCCATCGACAGACGCGTGATAGCGGCGATGGCTTTTTCCGCCGCGTCGAGAGTGGACAGTCCGGTGATATTTTCGCCCATCAGTTCAGCAATCTCGGCGAATTTCTCCGGGTTGGCGATCAGGTTGTAGCGGGCCACATGCGGCAGCAGGACAGCGTTGGCCACGCCGTGCGGCATGTCGTACAGGCCGCCCAGCTGGTGCGCCATGGCGTGCACGTAGCCGAGGTTGGCGTTATTGAAAGCCATCCCGGCCAGCAGAGAGGCATAGGCCATGTTTTCCCGCGCCTGCAGATTGCTGCCGAGGGCCACGGCCTGGCGCAGGTTGCGGGCGATGAGGCGGATCGCCTGCATGGCGGCGGCGTCCGTCACCGGGTTAGCGTCTTTGGAGATATAGGCCTCTACGGCGTGGGTCAGGGCATCCATCCCGGTCGCCGCGGTCAGGGCGGCCGGTTTACCGATCATCAGCAGCGGATCGTTGATAGAGACCGACGGCAGGTTGCGCCAGCTGACGATCACAAACTTCACTTTGGTTTCGGTGTTGGTCAGGACGCAGTGGCGGGTGACCTCGCTGGCGGTGCCGGCGGTGGTATTGACCGCGACGATAGGCGGCAGCGGGTTGGTCAGGGTCTCGATTCCGGCATACTGGTACAGATCGCCCTCATGGGTGGCGGCGATGCCGATGCCTTTGCCGCAATCGTGCGGGCTGCCGCCGCCCACGGTGACGATGATGTCGCACTGTTCGCGGCGAAACACGGCGAGGCCGTCGCGCACGTTGGTGTCTTTCGGGTTCGGCTCGACGCCGTCAAAGATCGCCACCTCGATCCCGGCCTCCCGCAGATAATGCAGGGTTTTGTCCACCGCGCCATCTTTAATTGCCCGCAGGCCTTTGTCGGTGACCAGCAGGGCTTTTTTCCCCCCCAGCAGCTGGCAGCGTTCGCCGACTACGGAAATGGCGTTGGGGCCAAAAAAGTTAACGTTTGGCACCAGATAATCAAACATACGATAGCTCATAATATACCTTCTCGCTTCAGGTTATAATGCGGAAAAACAATCCAGGGCGCACTGTGCTAATAATTGATCCTGCTCGACCGTACCGCCGCTAACGCCGACGGCGCCAATTACCTGCTCATTAAAAATAACTGGCAGGCCGCCGCCAAAAATAATAATTCGCTGTTGGTTGGTAAGCTGCAGACCGTACAGAGATTGTCCTGGCTGGACCGCTGGCGTAATTTCATGGGTACCTTGCTTCAGGCTGCAGGCGCTCCAGGCTTTATTCAGGGAAATATCGCAGCTGGAGACGAAGGCCTCGTCCATCCGCTGGATAAGCAGCGTGTTGCCTCCGCGGTCAACCACGGAAAACACCACCGCCACGTTGATCTCAGTGGCTTTTTTTTCCACCGCCGCCGCCATTTGCTGGGCGGCGGCCAGGGTGATTGTCTGAACTTGTTGGCTCTTGTTCATCATTCTCTCCCGCACCAGGATAACGCTGGCGCGAATAGTCAGTAGGGGGCGATAGTAAAAAACTATTACCATTCGGTTGGCTTGCTTTATTTTTGTCAGCGTTATTTTGTCGCCCGCCATGATTTAGTCAATAGGGTTAAAATAGCGTCGGCAAAACGTAATTAAGGGCGTTTTTTATTAATTGATTTATATCATTGCGGGCGATCACATTTTTTATTTTTGCCGCCGGAGTAAAGTTTCATAGTGAAACTGTCGGTAGATTTCGTGTGCCAAATTGAAACGAAATTAAATTTATTTTTTTCACCACTGGCTCATTTAAAGTTCCGCTATTGCCAGTAATGGCCGGGCGGCAACGACGCTGGCCCGGCGTATTCGCTACCGTCTGCGGATTTCACCTTTTGAGCCGATGAACAATGAAAAGATCAAAACGATTTGCAGTACTGGCCCAGCGCCCCGTCAATCAGGACGGGCTGATTGGCGAGTGGCCTGAAGAGGGGCTGATCGCCATGGACAGCCCCTTTGACCCGGTCTCTTCAGTAAAAGTGGACAACGGTCTGATCGTCGAACTGGACGGCAAACGCCGGGACCAGTTTGACATGATCGACCGATTTATCGCCGATTACGCGATCAACGTTGAGCGCACAGAGCAGGCAATGCGCCTGGAGGCGGTGGAAATAGCCCGCATGCTGGTGGATATTCACGTCAGCCGGGAGGAGATCATTGCCATCACTACCGCCATCACGCCGGCCAAAGCGGTCGAGGTGATGGCGCAGATGAACGTGGTGGAGATGATGATGGCGCTGCAGAAGATGCGTGCCCGCCGGACCCCCTCCAACCAGTGCCACGTCACCAATCTCAAAGATAATCCGGTGCAGATTGCCGCTGACGCCGCCGAGGCCGGGATCCGCGGCTTCTCAGAACAGGAGACCACGGTCGGTATCGCGCGCTATGCGCCGTTTAACGCCCTGGCGCTGTTGGTCGGTTCGCAGTGCGGCCGTCCCGGCGTGTTGACGCAGTGCTCGGTGGAAGAGGCCACCGAGCTGGAGCTGGGCATGCGTGGCTTAACCAGCTACGCCGAGACGGTGTCGGTCTACGGCACTGAAGCGGTATTTACCGACGGCGATGATACTCCGTGGTCAAAGGCGTTCCTCGCCTCGGCCTACGCCTCCCGCGGGTTGAAAATGCGCTACACCTCCGGCACCGGATCCGAAGCGCTGATGGGCTATTCGGAGAGCAAGTCGATGCTCTACCTCGAATCGCGCTGCATCTTCATTACCAAAGGCGCCGGGGTTCAGGGGCTGCAAAACGGCGCGGTGAGCTGTATCGGCATGACCGGCGCTGTGCCGTCGGGCATTCGGGCGGTGCTGGCGGAAAACCTGATCGCCTCTATGCTCGACCTCGAAGTGGCGTCCGCTAACGACCAGACTTTCTCCCACTCGGATATTCGCCGCACCGCGCGCACCCTGATGCAGATGCTGCCGGGCACCGACTTTATTTTCTCCGGCTACAGCGCGGTGCCGAACTACGACAACATGTTCGCCGGCTCGAACTTCGATGCGGAAGATTTTGATGATTACAACATCCTGCAGCGTGACCTGATGGTTGACGGCGGCCTGCGTCCGGTGACCGAGGCGGAAACCATTGCCATTCGCCAGAAAGCGGCGCGGGCGATCCAGGCGGTTTTCCGCGAGCTGGGGCTGCCGCCAATCGCCGACGAGGAGGTGGAGGCCGCCACCTACGCGCACGGTAGCAACGAGATGCCGCCGCGTAACGTGGTGGAGGATCTGAGTGCGGTGGAAGAGATGATGAAGCGCAACATCACCGGCCTCGATATTGTCGGCGCGCTGAGCCGCAGCGGCTTTGAGGATATCGCCAGCAATATTCTCAATATGCTGCGCCAGCGGGTCACCGGCGATTACCTGCAGACCTCGGCCATTCTCGATCGGCAGTTCGAGGTGGTGAGTGCGGTCAACGACATCAATGACTATCAGGGGCCGGGCACCGGCTATCGCATCTCTGCCGAACGCTGGGCGGAGATCAAAAATATTCCGGGCGTGGTTCAGCCCGACACCATTGAATAAGGCGGTATTCCTGTGCAACAGACAACCCAAATTCAGCCCTCTTTTACCCTGAAAACCCGCGAGGGCGGGGTAGCTTCTGCCGATGAACGCGCCGATGAAGTGGTGATCGGCGTCGGCCCTGCCTTCGATAAACACCAGCATCACACTCTGATCGATATGCCCCATGGCGCGATCCTCAAAGAGCTGATTGCCGGGGTGGAAGAAGAGGGGCTTCACGCCCGGGTGGTGCGCATTCTGCGCACGTCCGACGTCTCCTTTATGGCCTGGGATGCTGCCAACCTGAGCGGCTCGGGGATCGGCATCGGTATCCAGTCGAAGGGGACCACGGTCATCCATCAGCGCGATCTGCTGCCGCTCAGCAACCTGGAGCTGTTCTCCCAGGCGCCGCTGCTGACGCTGGAAACCTACCGGCAGATTGGCAAAAACGCCGCGCGCTATGCGCGCAAAGAGTCACCTTCGCCGGTGCCGGTGGTGAACGATCAGATGGTGCGGCCGAAATTTATGGCCAAAGCCGCGCTATTTCATATCAAAGAGACCAAACATGTGGTGCAGGACGCCGAGCCCGTCACCCTGCACGTCGACTTAGTAAGGGAGTGACCATGAGCGAGAAAACCATGCGCGTGCAGGATTATCCGTTAGCCACCCGCTGCCCGGAGCATATCCTGACGCCTACCGGCAAACCATTGACCGATATTACCCTCGAGAAGGTGCTCTCTGGCGAGGTGGGCCCGCAGGATGTGCGGATCTCCCGCCAGACCCTTGAGTACCAGGCGCAGATTGCTGAGCAGATGCAGCGCCATGCGGTGGCGCGCAATTTCCGCCGCGCGGCGGAGCTTATCGCCATTCCTGACGAGCGCATTCTGGCTATCTATAACGCGCTGCGCCCGTTCCGCTCCTCGCAGGCGGAGCTGCTGGCGATCGCCGACGAGCTGGAGCACACCTGGCATGCGACAGTGAATGCCGCCTTTGTCCGGGAGTCGGCGGAAGTGTATCAGCAGCGGCATAAGCTGCGTAAAGGAAGCTAAGCGGAGGTCAGCATGCCGTTAATAGCCGGGATTGATATCGGCAACGCCACCACCGAGGTGGCGCTGGCGTCCGACGACCCGCAGGCGAGGGCGTTTGTTGCCAGCGGGATCGTCGCGACGACGGGCATGAAAGGGACGCGGGACAATATCGCCGGGACCCTCGCCGCGCTGGAGCAGGCCCTGGCGAAAACACCGTGGTCGATGAGCGATGTCTCTCGCATCTATCTTAACGAAGCCGCGCCGGTGATTGGCGATGTGGCGATGGAGACCATCACCGAGACCATTATCACCGAATCGACCATGATCGGTCATAACCCGCAGACGCCGGGCGGGGTGGGCGTTGGCGTGGGGACGACTATCGCCCTCGGGCGGCTGGCGACGCTGCCGGCGGCGCAGTATGCCGAGGGGTGGATCGTACTGATTGACGACGCCGTCGATTTCCTTGACGCCGTGTGGTGGCTCAATGAGGCGCTCGACCGGGGGATCAACGTGGTGGCGGCGATCCTCAAAAAGGACGACGGCGTGCTGGTGAACAACCGCCTGCGTAAAACCCTGCCGGTGGTAGATGAAGTGACGCTCCTGGAGCAGGTCCCCGAGGGGGTGATGGCGGCGGTGGAAGTGGCCGCGCCGGGCCAGGTGGTGCGGATCCTGTCGAATCCCTACGGGATCGCCACCTTCTTCGGGCTAAGCCCGGAAGAGACCCAGGCCATCGTCCCCATCGCCCGCGCCCTGATTGGCAACCGTTCAGCGGTGGTGCTCAAGACCCCGCAGGGGGACGTGCAGTCGCGGGTGATCCCGGCGGGCAACCTCTACATTAGCGGCGAAAAGCGCCGCGGAGAGGCCGATGTCGCCGAGGGCGCGGAAGCCATCATGCAGGCGATGAGCGCCTGTGCTCCGGTACGCGACATCCGCGGCGAACCGGGCACTCACGCCGGCGGCATGCTTGAGCGGGTGCGCAAGGTAATGGCGTCCCTGACCGGCCATGAGATGAGCGCGATATACATCCAGGATCTGCTGGCGGTGGATACGTTTATTCCGCGCAAGGTGCAGGGCGGGATGGCCGGCGAGTGCGCCATGGAAAATGCCGTCGGGATGGCGGCGATGGTGAAAGCGGACCGTCTGCAAATGCAGGTTATCGCCCGCGAACTGAGCGCCCGACTGCAGACCGAGGTGGTGGTGGGCGGCGTGGAGGCCAACATGGCCATCGCCGGGGCGTTAACCACTCCCGGCTGTGCGGCGCCGCTGGCGATCCTCGATCTCGGCGCCGGCTCGACGGATGCGGCGATCGTCAACGCGGAGGGGCAGATAACGGCGGTCCATCTCGCCGGGGCGGGGAATATGGTCAGCCTGTTGATTAAAACCGAGCTGGGCCTCGAGGATCTTTCGCTGGCGGAAGCGATAAAAAAATACCCGCTGGCCAAAGTGGAAAGCCTGTTCAGTATTCGTCACGAGAATGGCGCGGTGGAGTTCTTTCGGGAAGCCCTCAGCCCGGCGGTGTTCGCCAAAGTGGTGTACATCAAGGAGGGCGAACTGGTGCCGATCGATAACGCCAGCCCGCTGGAAAAAATTCGTCTCGTGCGCCGGCAGGCGAAAGAGAAAGTGTTTGTCACCAACTGCCTGCGCGCGCTGCGCCAGGTCTCACCCGGCGGTTCCATTCGCGATATCGCCTTTGTGGTGCTGGTGGGCGGCTCATCGCTGGACTTTGAGATCCCGCAGCTTATCACGGAAGCCTTGTCGCACTATGGCGTAGTCGCCGGGCAGGGCAATATTCGGGGAACAGAAGGGCCGCGCAATGCGGTCGCCACCGGGCTGCTACTGGCCGGTCAGGCGAATTAAACGGGCGCTCGCGCCAGCCTCTCTCTTTAACGTGCTATTTCAGGATGCCGATAATGAACCAGACTTCTACCTTAACCGGGCAGTGCGTGGCCGAGTTTCTTGGCACCGGATTGCTCATTTTCTTCGGCGCGGGCTGCGTCGCTGCGCTGCGGGTCGCCGGGGCCAGCTTTGGTCAGTGGGAGATCAGTATTATCTGGGGCCTTGGCGTCGCCATGGCCATCTACCTGACGGCCGGTGTCTCCGGCGCGCACCTTAATCCGGCGGTGACCATTGCCCTGTGGCTGTTCGCCTGTTTTGAACGCCGCAAGGTGCTGCCGTTTATTGTTGCCCAGACGGCCGGGGCCTTCTGCGCCGCCGCGCTGGTGTATGGGCTCTATCGCCAGCTGTTTCTCGATCTTGAACAGAGTCAGCATATCGTGCGCGGCACTGCCGCCAGCCTTAACCTGGCCGGGGTCTTTTCCACGTACCCGCATCCACATATCACTTTTATACAAGCGTTTGCCGTTGAGACCACCATCACGGCAATCCTGATGGCGATGATCATGGCCCTGACCGACGACGGCAACGGAATTCCGCGCGGGCCGCTGGCGCCGTTGCTGATTGGCTTGCTGATCGCCGTGATCGGCGCGTCGATGGGGCCGCTAACCGGCTTTGCGCTGAATCCGGCGCGCGACTTCGGCCCAAAACTGTTTACCAGTCTGGCCGGGTGGGGCTCGATCGCCTTTACCGGTGGGCTGGCGATCCCTTACTTTCTGGTGCCGCTGCTGGCGCCGGTGGTGGGGGCGATTATCGGGGCGTTTTTGTATCGCAAGCTTATCGGCCGCCTTCTGCCGTGCGAATGCGGTATCGATGAGTAAAGCGGGACCCGCCGCAGCGCGGCGGGTTTCCCCGGCCTGATGCCGGGGGGGTTATTTTTTGATGACCGCGCTGAGATCGCCAAGTTTAGCGGCGGGGTTCTTGTGGCACTCCTGCAGCATTTTCGGTACCGAAACGGTCTCGACTTCATGCCAGTCAACATAGTCGCCGCCGCTAAAGTCGGTGTTGCGATTCACTACCCAGAAGGCCACCGGGGTCATGCTTTTTGGGTTCATATCCATAAATTCCTGACAGGTCATATTCTGCGGCGTGGTTTCCTCAACCGCGAACGCCGGGCTGGTCATCAGACAGAATGTGGTAGCCGCCACGGTCAATACGAGTGCTTTAGGGAAGGTGCGAACAAGTTCCTGATATGAGATCATCATATTCATCCGGAGCGCATCCCAGAGGGACATCATGAGCCATCAACTCACCTTCGCCGATAGTGAATTCAGCACTAAGCGCCGTCAGACCAGAAAAGAGATTTTCTTGTCCCGCATGGAGCAGATTCTGCCATGGCAGAATATGACCGCTGTCATCGAGCCGTTTTATCCCAAGGCGGGCAATGGCCGACGGCCCTATCCGCTGGAGACCATGCTGCGTATTCACTGCATGCAGCATTGGTACAACCTGAGCGACGGTGCCATGGAAGATGCCCTGTACGAAATCGCCTCCATGCGCCTGTTTGCCCGATTATCCCTGGATAGCACCCTGCCGGATCGCACCACCATCATGAATTTCCGCCACCTGCTCGAGCAGCATCAACTGGCCCGTCAATTGTTCAAGACCATCAATCGCTGGCTGGCCGAAGCAGGCGTCATGATGACCTAAGGCACTTTGGTGGATGCCACCATCATTGAGGCACCCAGCTCTACCAAGAACAAAGAGCAGCAACGCGATCCGGAGATGCATCAGACCAAGAAAGGCAATCAGTGGCACTTTGGCATGAAGGCCCACATTGGTGTCGATGCCAAGAGTGGCC
>NZ_JBMKHJ010000047.1:0-27557 GCF_049237265.1 Enterobacter cloacae complex sp. IR5384
AGACACCGTCTGAATTTGCAGCGGGCTGGAGAAAGGGTCATTCTGAGAATGAAGATTCCGACGTTACTAACTGAGTGTTGTATCTAATCGTGGGGGCAGGTCACATGGCTAAACAAACGTCATGGCGAGATTAAGGCGGGTGGGTGTACTTTGTTCGAGAGGAAAAGGGCTGGTACTAACGAGCCCAGACATGATCTTAATGGTTGAAGACGGTGTAATTGCTGGATGAATTGGTTGAGTTTGTTGGGAATTTTAATTTTTTAGCGTTCTGGCAACGCGGTGCAAAACAAGATACAGAATGCTCAAGATCCATTCAGATATCATGACCATACACGCAACAAAAAAAATCCTGCAACTCGTTAAAGTTGCAGGATTTTTTAAAGTTCATGATACATCATGAATGAATGTTTGGTGGAGCTGGCGGGAGTTGAACCCGCGTCCGAAATTTCTACATCCTCGGTACTACATGCTTAGTTTGTCTTTACATTCGCACGCCAGCTGCGGACAGACACGCCACTAACGAACTAGCCTGATTAGTTTTAACGCTTCAACCCCAGGCAGGGCTTCCACGCGATCTCTTTTGGGTTTGACCTCTCTTTGATCCCCGTCTTAAGAGCGGAAGCTAGGGAGAGAGGGCTCAGAGCAGGTTATTAAGCTGCTAAAGCGTAGTTTTCGTCGTTTGCGACTATTTTTTTGCGGCTTTTAACGAGGCAAACCGCCCCTCGGCATGCACCTTGGGTTTCGCAAATCCCGTCGAATCCAGAATCAGCCCCAATAGTGTTGAACTCAGTATACCAGATTTCACTTCCTGGATACCAGCCCGGAACGCTAACTTATTGAATAGTACAATAAGTGTGCAGAATCAACGTCCTGCGTTTTTCATAATGCGTGCTTTGTCGAGCTGCCATTCGCGCTCTTTCAGGTCAGTACGTTTGTCGTGCTGTTTTTTACCTTTGGCAACGCCAACTTTCACTTTGCACCAGGCGTTTTTCCAGTACAGCGACAGCGCGACCACGGTAAAGCCTTCACGGTTAATGCGCCCGTAGAGGGATTCCAGTTCACGCTTGTTCAGCAGCAGCTTACGGGTACGCGTTGGGTCACACACGTAGTGCGAAGAGGCGACAGTCAGCGGCGTAAAGTTGGCACCGAACAGGAAGGCTTCGCCATCTTTCAGGATGACGTAGCTATCGCCGATGTTGGCTTTCCCGGCGCGCAGCGATTTTACTTCCCAGCCCTGCAGGGCAAGGCCAGCTTCAAATTCTTCTTCAATGAAATACTCATGGCGAGCACGCTTGTTGAGCGCAATGGTCGCCGAGCCTGGTTTATGTGCTTTTTTCTTCGTCATAAGTGTCGTAAAGCCGTCGGTAATCTGATTTCAAAAAGTCACCTCATTGCGTCCTGTGAGGTCTAACGCGCTATCTTAGCACGAGATGAGGCTTAGCGTTTTTTTAACAGGTGATAAATGTTATTATTTGTCCGTTGTGTGACCATGGGAAATGCTATGCCTCAGATTAGCCGTACTGCGCTTGTACCTTACAGCGCGGAACAAATGTATCAGTTAGTGAACGATGTTCAGTCTTATCCAGAATTTATCCCTGGGTGTACCGGGAGCCGCGTTCTGGAGTCTGGCCCGACGCAGATGACGGCGGCGGTGGATGTCTCCAAAGCGGGGATCAGCAAGACGTTCACCACCCGCAATACGCTGACGAACAATCAGAGTATTTTGATGCATCTGGTGGATGGTCCATTCAAGACCCTGATGGGAGGCTGGAAGTTTACGCCGCTGAGCGCTGATGCCTGCCGCATCGAGTTCCATCTGGACTTTGAGTTTACCAATAAGCTGATTGAGCTGGCGTTTGGCCGCATCTTCAAAGAGCTGGCGTCCAATATGGTTCAGGCGTTCACGACCCGCGCCAAAGAGGTCTACAGTGTCGCATAAGATAGCTGTGGAAGTGGTCTACGCGTTGCCGGAGAAGCAGTATCTGCAGCGCGTGACGCTGGAAGAGGGTGCAACCGTTGAGGCGGCTATCCGAGCTTCTGGCATTCTGGAGCTTCGTCGCGATATCGATCTGGCAAAAAATAAAGTCGGCATTTACAGCCGCCCGGTGAAACTGGGTGATGTGCTGAAAGAGGGCGACCGGGTGGAGATTTATCGCCCGCTGATTGCCGACCCGAAAGAGCTGCGCCGCCAGCGTGCGGAGAAATCTGGTAAGTAGTGCTTTTCTCCCCCAGTGGCGCTGCGCTTACCGGGGCTACGATCCAGTGCGAAATGTCGATACAAAAAAGGTGCTCATTGAGCACCTTTTTGCATTTCTGACGCCGGATTATTTGGTCAGGGCAGGCTTGTTGTCGATGTTGGTCAACACACCGGCGCTGCTGAAGGTCAGCGTCAGGGTCTGCTGGGTCACATCTTCGTGGCCTGGCTGCTGACGGAATACATAGAACCAGGTGTTGGTGCCGAACGGATCGGACATCATCGGGGTTCCCAGTGCATAAGCGACCTGCTGTTGTGTCATCCCTACACGGATTTTAGACACATCGTTAGGGGTAAGGTAGTTCCCCTGGTTGATGTCAGGACGGTAAACCACTTTCTCCAGAGTGGAACAGCCTGCGGTCAACATCAGAAGAACCGCAGCGGCAGCGGTCAGCGTTTTACAGCGCATAGTGATTTGATTCCTTTTCGGGCCCGAGCAGTACGCGGCTCATATGTAATATGCCGATGATAATAGACCTTGCCCCACTTTGAAACCGGTCTGGCGGCGTTTTTGTTGTTCTGTATGACCCTGAGATCCCGAAAAAGTTTATGCCGCCAGTAGTTCTTTCGCATTCGCGAGCGTATTGCGGGTAACTTCGCTGCCTCCCAGCAGACGAGCCAGCTCCTGCAGGCGCGAGCGTTTATCCAGCGGTTTCATGTGCGTTTCGGTCATTTCACCATCCGTTTCTTTGCTGACGATAAAGTGATGATGACCACAGCCCGCCACCTGCGGCAGGTGGGTGACGCACATCACCTGAGTCGATTCACCGAGCTGGCGCAGCAGTTTACCCACTACCGCCGCCGTCGGGCCGCTAATTCCCACATCCACTTCATCGAAAATCAGGGCTGGGGTTTCCATTTTACGGGCGGTGATAACCTGGATCGCCAGAGCAATACGGGAGAGCTCACCACCGGATGCCACTTTGGAAATAGGCTGTAACGGCTGGCCTGGGTTGGTGGTGACACGGAATTCGATGCGATCCGCGCCTTCCGCCGTCAGGGAGTTCTCTTCGAAGCGGACATCAATCGTGAATATGCCGTGTGGCATCGCCAGCGTATGCATGCTGTCGGTTATGTGCTGGCTGAGTTCCTGAGCATAATGCTGACGAACTTCATGCAGCCTTTTCGCCGTGGTCAGCGCCTGCTGATGGTGCTGGTTTACCGCCAGAGTCAGCGTTTCCAGTGAATCAGCCTGATCGTCAAGTTGCTGCTGTTCATCAAGGAGAGACTGATAAAAAGCAGGCAACTCTTCTGGCGTGACGTGGTGCTTGCGCGCCAAAGAAATCTGACGGGAAATGCGCTGTTCCAGCTCAAACAGGCGATTGGGATCGAGATCCAGACGTTCACAGTAGTGGCGCAGTTCATCACCGGCTTCAGAGATTTGAATCGCCGCCTCTTCCAGCATATCCAGCACGCCGGACAGTTTGCTGTCCATGCCCGCCAGCTCGGTAACAAGCTGACGCACGTTATACAGCTGGCTTTGCAGATTAACGTCTTCGCCATCTGCCAGTAAGGTGAGGGCGTTCTGGCTGGTAGAGAGCAGATGGCCACTGTTGGCCAGACGCTTGTACTCTTCGTCAATGAGTTCGAACTCACCCGCCTGCGGGTTAAACTCGTTCAGTTCTTTGAGCTGATACTCCAGCAGCTCGGCGCGTGCGGCACGCTCCTGGCTTTGCTGCTGATGCTGAGCCAGCTCGCGGCAGCTCTGGTGCCACTGGCGATAGTGTTCTGCCATCAACTGAGTAAGTGCATACTCACCTGCATAGCCATCGAGTAGCGATTTTTGCTGCTCCGGCTTAACCAGCTGCTGATGCGCGTGCTGACCATGGATCTGAATAAGCAACTGGCCCAGCTCGCGAAGCTGAGAAAGTGGTACCGCCGTGCCGTTGATAAAACCGCGTGAACGACCGTCGCTGCTGATAACGCGACGAAGTAAACACTCACGTCCATCTTCAAGCTGGTTTTCTTCGAGCCAGCGCAGGGCTGCAGGGGTGTCTTTCAGGGAAAAGCGAGCACAGAGGTCAGCACGGTTGGCACCCATGCGCACCATGTCACCCTCAGCACGCCCGCCAAGGCACAAGCCGAGGGCATCAATGGCAATGGATTTACCCGCACCGGTTTCCCCGGTGATCGCCGTCATGCCGCTGTGGAAATCGATCTCAAGCTCACGAACAATGGCAAAGTTGCTGATGGTCAGTTGTGCCAGCATAATTGTTTTCCTGTATGAAAAACCATATCTGTGTTTTCATACAGTATAAACTGGTTTTTTATACAGTAAAGTACTGGATGCAAAATCAGAACAATTTTTTTGACCAGCCAAGCTTCGAGCTTAATGTGTTGAAATAGCTGTAATCTTTCGGATGAATAAGGTTCAGGTGATAATCACACCGACGAATTAGCACATCTTCACCTTCCTGAATAGGCAGTGCGATCTGGCTGTCGCAGCTGATCTCCAGGTCATTACGGCGGTGCGAGAAACGCAGGCGGATGGTGCTGCTGCCGTTAATCACCAGCGGGCGGGCAGAAAGAGTGTGCGGGAACATCGGCACCAGCGTTATGGCATCCAGCGAAGGCGTCAGGATTGGTCCTCCCGCGGAAAGCGAATAGGCGGTCGAGCCCGTCGGCGTGGAGATAATCAGCCCGTCAGAGCGCTGGGAGAACGCGAAGATTTCATCGATATACACTTCGAACTCAATCATATGCGCCACTTTGCCGGGGTGAAGTACCACCTCGTTAATGGCGGTACTGATGCGTTTCTGGCAGTCCTGCTGACACACCTGCGCTTCCAGTAAAAAACGTTTTTCGCTGATGTAATGTCCTTCCAGCACATCGGCCAGCTGCTGCTGCGCGTTGTCCGGGTCGAGGTCGGTCAGAAAACCGAGATTGCCACGGTTGATGCCGATGACTTTTATGTCGTAGCGGGCCAGCGTGCGAGCCGCGCCGAGCATGTTGCCGTCGCCGCCGACCACCACGGCAAGATCCGCCTGCTGTCCAATCTCTGCCAGCGTGCCGGTTTTAACGCTCTTAAGCTGCAGCTCCTGAGCGATCTGCTGCTCAACCATCACTTCATAGCCTTTGCTACACAGCCAGCGATACAACATTTCATGTGTCGTCAATGCCGTAGGGTGACGCGGGTGCCCGACGATCCCAATACACCTGAAATGATTATTCATTTTCTGGAGGTCCTTGTGCCTGATGAATGATGACAATCTCTCTTGTTCCCTTGAATCCAGGAAACTGATCCCCATAATAAGCGAAGTTAGCGAGATGAATGCAGAAAAACGCGGAGAAATTCATGAGTAGTAAAGAACAGAAAACGCCTGAGGGGCAAGCCCCTGAAGAAATTATCACGGAACAGCACGATGAAGTTGAGGCTGTAGAGCCAGACGCATCTGCTGAGCAGGTGGACCCGCGCGATGAAAAAATTGCGAATCTGGAAGCCCAACTGGTAGAAGCACAGAATCGCGAACGCGACAGTGTTCTGCGCATCAAGGCGGAAATGGAAAACCTGCGTCGTCGTACCGAACAGGACGTTGAGAAGGCGCATAAGTTTGCGCTGGAGAAATTCGTCAACGAACTGCTGCCGGTAATCGACAGCCTCGATCGCGCGCTGGAAGTGGCTGATAAAGCGAATCCGGACAACGCGGCGATGATCGAAGGTATCGAACTGACGCTGAAATCCATGCTGGACGTGGTGCGTAAGTTTGGTGTGGAAGTGATTGCCGATACCGACGTCCCGCTGGATCCTAACGTACACCAGGCAATTGCGATGGTGGAATCAGAAGACGTTGAAGCCGGTAAAGTGCTGGGCGTGATGCAGAAAGGGTATACCCTG
This sequence comes from Enterobacter cloacae complex sp. IR5384, assembly GCF_049237265.1. Classification (NCBI taxonomy): domain Bacteria; kingdom Pseudomonadati; phylum Pseudomonadota; class Gammaproteobacteria; order Enterobacterales; family Enterobacteriaceae; genus Enterobacter; species Enterobacter cloacae complex sp. IR5384. The sequence continues at coordinate 6,090 of NZ_JBMKHJ010000047.1, forward strand.
AACGGCCGTACCATCCGTGCTGCGATGGTAACCGTGGCGAAAGCGAAAGCGTAATTTGCCGCTCCGTAGTGCCGGGCGGCGGCTTCGCCTTGCCCGGCCTACAACTTTATTCCGCGATACTTTCGCGCAGTGGTTTAACAGGCAGGACCTTCACCTGCTTAATCATATTGTCCTGCACGTCCAGGATATCAATATCATACTGTTCAATGCGCACCCGCGTGCCCGCCGCCGGGATCTCTTCCAGCGCTTCCAGAATCATCCCGTTCATGGTACGAGCCTCATCTTCCGGCAGATGCCAGTTAAAGGCTTTATTGAGTTCGCGGATGTTCGCGCTGCCGTCAATCAGAACCGAACCGTCGTTTTGCGGCGTGACCTCTTCCGCAAGAGAAGGGGACATGGAGGTGGTAAAGTCTCCAACAATCTCTTCCAGAATATCTTCGACCGTCACCAGCCCCTGAATATCGCCATACTCATCGACCACCAGACCGACTTTCTTTTTGTTACGCTGGAATTTCACCAGCTGCGTGCTGAGCGGCGTTCCTTCCGGCACGTAGTAAATCTCGTCGGCGGCGCGCAGCATCACCTCTTTAGTGAACTCTTTTTTCTCGGTCATCAGGCGATAGGCTTCCCGCACGCGTAGCATACTGATGGCATCGTCCAGGGAGTCGCGATACAGCACAATGCGTCCGTGCGGGGAGTGGGTCAGCTGGCGGACGATGGCCTTCCAGTCGTCGTTAATATCAATCCCGACGATTTCGTTACGCGGCACCATAATGTCGTTAACGCTGACCTTTTCCAGATCCAGCACCGACAGGAGCATGTCCTGATTGCGGCGTGAAATCTGCGAGCGGGATTCGTTCACGATGGTGCGCAGCTCGTCTTTGCTGAGTGCACTGCTGATGGCGACGTCGGCTTTGATACCGACCATGCGCATCAGGATACGGGTGACCATATTCAACAGCCAGACCAGCGGCATCATCAGGATCAGCAGCGGTGCCAGCAGGAAGCTGCTCGGGTAAGCCACTTTTTCCGGGTAAAGCGCAGCGATGGTTTTGGGCAGCACTTCCGCAAACACCAGCACCACAAACGTCAGTACGCCGGTAGCAATCGCGACCCCGGCGTTGCCGTACAGTCGCATCCCGACAATGGTGCCCAGCGCAGAGGCGAGGATATTGACGAGGTTGTTACCGATAAGCACCAGGCTTATCAGGCGATCCGGTTTACGGAGCAGTTTTTCAACGCGACGTGCGGCACGGTTACCCTGTTTAGCACGATGACGTAACCGGTAGCGGTTTAAGGTCATCATGCCGGTTTCCGAGCCAGAGAAATAGGCGGAGATGACCACCATGACGATCAGCGTAACGATCAGCGTGGTGGTAGAGATGTGTTCCAGGGGGAACTCCTTTGTTACTTAGCCAGCAAATTGCTGTATGAAGCGACTTCCGAAATAGGCAAGGGTGAGTATGCCCGCACCCGCGACATTGAACCAGACCACGCGACGACCGCGCCAGCCCTCATGATAATGGCCCCATAACAGCACAATATAGACAAACCACGCGATGATGGAGAGCACCGCTTTGTCGATATTCTCCACGCTGAACAGGTTTTTCATATAAAACAGGCCAGTGCAGAGCGTTAAGGTCAATAATACTACGCCGACCTGGGTGATGTGGAACATCTTACGCTCAATGACCATCAGCGGCGGCATCTCATGGTTAAACGCCAGCTTTTTGTTTTTCAACTGGTAGTCAATCCAGGCGAGCTGCATGGCATAGAGCGCGGCAATGATCAGCGTTGCGTAAGAGAACAGCGACAGGCCGATATGCACCAGCATGCCCGGCGTGGCTTCCAGATGCGTAATGAACTCATTGGGCATAAAGGTGGCTAAGGCCAGATTGATCAGCGCGAAGGCATAAACAATGGGCAGCAACAGCCAACCACGATTCTTAGAGGCGACAATGGTCATCACCGTACAGATCATCAGGCTAACCAGCGAACCGACGTTCAGCACGCTCAGGTTTTGCACGCTGCCGTCACCGGGAATGATGCGCGATTCCAGCGCAAAAGCGTGACTAATCAGTGCGATCACCGCCGACAGAATAGCCATGCGCCGCCAGCCGCTGTTTTTTTGCAGCAGTCCGGGAATGATCAGCGCAAGGCTGACAGAGTAGGCAACAAGGGCGATCAGTGCGAAAACAGGCATATAGGCATCGACAGTTGTCTTAATAAGAAAGAGAAGCAGTATAACGTTACGTGACGCCTGCTCCAACCGTTGCATAACAACAAAGGCGCCTTCATGTTATACTCCGGCAAAATTCTGTGTATGTGTCGCTCATGGCGGCCCAACGTTTCTACTCAGGCGAGAGACAATGTTTGATAATTTAACCGATCGTTTGTCGCGCACGCTGCGCAACATCAGCGGCCGCGGACGCCTTACCGAAGACAACATCAAGGAAACGCTGCGCGAAGTGCGCATGGCGCTGCTGGAAGCAGACGTCGCGTTGCCGGTTGTTCGTGATTTTATCAACCGCGTTAAAGAGAAGGCGGTTGGTCATGAAGTTAACAAGAGCCTGACCCCGGGTCAGGAGTTCGTCAAAATCGTTCGTAACGAACTGGTTTCGGCGATGGGCGAAGAGAACCAGGTTCTAAACCTGGCGGCTCAGCCTCCGGCCGTCGTGTTGATGGCGGGTCTGCAGGGTGCGGGTAAAACCACCAGCGTCGGTAAGCTGGGTAAATTCCTGCGCGAGAAGCACAAGAAAAAGGTGCTTGTGGTTTCTGCGGACGTTTATCGCCCGGCGGCGATCAAACAGCTGGAGACCCTGGCGCAGCAGGTTGGGGTCGATTTCTTCCCGTCTGACGTGGCCCAGAAGCCAGTCGACATCGTGAACGCAGCGCTGAAAGAGGCGAAGCTGAAGTTCTACGACGTGCTGCTGGTGGATACCGCCGGTCGTCTGCACGTCGACGAAGCGATGATGGACGAAATCAAACAGGTGCATGCTTCTATCAACCCGGTAGAGACCCTGTTTGTGGTTGACGCCATGACCGGCCAGGATGCGGCGAACACCGCGAAAGCGTTCAACGAAGCGCTGCCGTTAACCGGCGTGGTGCTGACCAAAGTGGACGGTGACGCCCGCGGCGGTGCGGCGCTTTCTATTCGTCATATCACCGGTAAGCCGATCAAATTCCTCGGTGTGGGCGAAAAAACCGAAGCGCTGGAGCCGTTCCACCCGGACCGTATTGCCTCCCGTATCCTCGGCATGGGCGACGTGCTGTCGCTGATTGAAGATATCGAGAGCAAAGTTGACCGTGCGCAGGCCGAGAAGCTGGCCAGCAAGCTGAAAAAAGGCGACGGTTTCGATCTGACCGACTTCCTTGAGCAGTTGCGTCAGATGAAAAACATGGGCGGCATGGCAAGCCTGATGGGCAAGCTGCCGGGCATGGGCCAGATCCCAGACAACGTAAAAGCGCAGATGGATGACAAGGTGCTGGTGCGTATGGAGGCGATCATCAACTCAATGACCCTCAAAGAGCGTGCTAACCCGGATATCATCAAAGGTTCCCGTAAGCGCCGTATCGCAGCCGGTTGCGGCATGCAGGTGCAGGACGTTAACCGCCTTCTGAAACAGTTCGACGACATGCAGCGCATGATGAAGAAAATGAAGAAAGGCGGCATGGCGAAAATGATGCGTGGCATGAAAGGCATGATGCCACCCGGTTTTCCTGGGCGATAATCGCTTTTGAGATTGCTTTTTGCCCGAAAATGAGTAAAATTTTCGGGCTTTTAATATGACACCCGGGCTCCGTTCCTCGATGGGGCCCGGTTGTTTTATTCACACAAGAGGATGTTATGGTAACTATTCGTTTAGCACGTCACGGCGCTAAAAAGCGTCCGTTCTACCAGGTTGTTGTGACTGACAGCCGTAATGCACGCAACGGTCGCTTCATCGAGCGCGTTGGTTTCTTCAACCCACTGGCCGCTGGCGCAGAAGAAGAAACTCGTCTGGATCTGGATCGTATCGCTCACTGGGTTGGCCAGGGCGCGACTGTTTCCGATCGCGTTGCTACGCTGATCAAAGCAGCAAACAAAGAAGCTTAATCTGTCACGGTGGTCATGATGAGCAATAAAGCACCTGTTGAACCGATTGTATTGGGCAAAATGGGTTCTTGCTACGGTATCCGTGGTTGGCTCAGAGTGTTTTCCTCCACTGAAGACGCTGATAGCATTTTTAATTACCAGCCCTGGTTTATCCAGAAAGGCGGTAAGTGGGAAGAGGTCGAGCTGGAAAGCTGGCGTCACCACAATCAGGACATCATCATCAAGCTGAAAGGCGTTGACGATCGTGATGCCGCGAATGCACTGACTAATTGTGAAATTGTCGTGGATTCGTCGCAGTTGCCGGAGCTCGAAGAAGGCGACTATTACTGGAAAGACCTTATGGGTTGCCAGGTAGTCACTACTGAAGGCTACAGCCTGGGGAAAGTCATCGACATGATGGAAACCGGGTCCAATGACGTTCTCGTCATTAAGGCAAACCTGAAAGATGCATTTGGCATCAAGGAGCGGTTGGTTCCGTTCCTCGATGGACAGGTTATCAAGAAAGTCGATCTCGCTACTCAAACGATTGAAGTAGATTGGGATCCTGGTTTTTAAATTCTCCGGATAAACGGTAAAAGACGGCGCTATGTGGATTGGCATAATTAGCCTGTTTCCTGAAATGTTCCGCGCGATTACCGATTACGGGGTAACTGGCCGGGCAGTAAAGAATGGCCTGCTGAGCATCCAGAGCTGGAGTCCTCGTGACTTCACGCATGACCGGCACCGTACCGTGGACGATCGTCCTTACGGCGGCGGACCGGGGATGTTAATGATGGTGCAACCCTTACGGGACGCCATTCACACAGCAAAAGCCGCGGCAGGTGAAGGCGCAAAGGTGATTTATCTGTCACCTCAGGGACGCAAGCTTGATCAAGCGGGCGTCAGCGAACTGGCGACGAATCAAAAAATGATTCTGGTCTGTGGTCGCTACGAAGGGATAGATGAGCGCGTAATTCAAACCGAGATTGACGAAGAATGGTCTATCGGCGATTACGTTCTCAGCGGTGGTGAGTTACCCGCAATGACGCTGATTGACTCCGTCGCCCGGTTCATTCCGGGAGTACTGGGCCATGAAGCTTCGGCAACGGAAGATTCCTTTGCCGATGGGTTGCTGGACTGTCCACACTATACCCGTCCTGAAGTGTTAGAAGGGATGGAAGTCCCGGCAGTGTTACTGTCAGGAAACCATGCTGAGATACGTCGCTGGCGTTTGAAGCAGTCGCTGGGCCGAACCTGGCTTAGAAGACCTGAACTTCTGGAAAACCTGGCTCTGACTGAAGAGCAAGCAAAGTTGCTGGCCGAGTTCAAAACTGAACACGCGCAACAGCAGCATGAACATGATGGGAATGCGTAATACGCTCCCGAATATCAGTTTACCCAGGATAAGAGATTAAATTATGAGCAACATTATTAAGCAACTTGAACAAGAGCAGATGAAGCAGGACGTACCTTCCTTCCGTCCAGGTGACACCGTGGAAGTGAAAGTATGGGTTGTTGAAGGTTCCAAAAAACGTCTGCAGGCATTCGAGGGCGTGGTTATCGCTATTCGTAACCGCGGTCTGCACTCTGCATTCACTGTTCGTAAAATTTCCAACGGCGAAGGCGTTGAGCGTGTCTTCCAGACTCACTCTCCGGTAGTTGACAGCATTGCTGTTAAACGTCGTGGTGCTGTACGTAAAGCTAAACTGTACTACCTGCGTGAGCGTACTGGTAAGTCTGCTCGTATTAAAGAGCGTCTGAACTAAGATTCGCTTAAGCGACATCCTGTTAGAAAGGGCTGGCCGAAAGGCTGGCCCTTTTTTTATCCCATCGCATCTCTCGTGTTAACCCTTTCGTCATAAATCATTTACAATGCTGGCCTCTTCCGTGGAGGGTAAGTGATTAACGTACTGCATCAGCATAACTGGAAACGCGCAGCGGCATTGACCGCGCTGTTTGCGATCCTGCTGATCGTGATCGCACCGCTGATCTCCGTCTCGCTGCAAAAAGATCCCATGAGTGCCATGCCGGGGATGCACCATGACATGAGCATGATGTCGATGGATGAGCACCACGGCGATATGCAGCACAGCATGCCGGTTGATCATGCGGAAGCCTGTGGCTACTGCGTGCTATTAGCCCACGTGCCGGGCATGATACTCGCGCTGATTGTGCTGCTCAGTACCGTGCTGCAAAGGCTGCGTGTCAGTACGCTGCGTCAGGCTGTCAGCCACTGGCACTTTTTCCCCTGGCTTTATCCTGATACCCGCGCGCCGCCGCGGCAGTCTGCTTTTTCCCTTTAAAAAATATCGATAACTTTTTGCCTTAAAAAGGAAAAGTATGACTACCTGCACTCCGCGCGCGGCATGGGGAAACCTGCTGCGTCGACTCCATTTCTATGTCGGGCTGTTTGTCGGCCCGTTTATCTTCTTCGCCGCGCTGACCGGTACGCTGTACGTGGCGACACCGCAGCTGGAAAATATTCTGTACCGGCACGCGCTCCATACGGATTCCGTGGGGGAACTCCAACCGCTGGCGGAACAGATCGCCGTGGCGGAAAAAAACATCAGCACCGAGCTGCGTTTATACGCCGTTCGTCCTGGCCTGGCTGCGGGTGAAACCACCCGGGTGATGTTTGCCGACCCGTCGCTTGGCCCATCGGAGACCCGCGCTATTTTTATCGATCCCGTTACTCTTGCGGTGCGTGGCGATATGACCGTGTATGGCACCAGCGGGATTTTACCGCTACGCCAGACTATTGATTATCTGCATACGTCCCTGATGCTGGGTAACGTTGGTCGGCTCTACAGCGAGCTGGCCGCCTCGTGGATGTGGGTCGCCGCGCTGGGCGGGATTGCGCTGTGGTTTTATACCCGGCCAAAACGTCGGCTCAACAATCGTTTTCAGAACCGGCGTCGCCTGCATGTCACGCTGGGCTGGGTGCTGCTGGGGGGAATGTTGCTGTTTTCTGCGACCGGCCTGACGTGGTCCCAGTGGGCGGGCGGCAATGTGGATAAACTGCGCGCGCAGATGAACTGGCTCACGCCGCAGGTGAACACCACGCTTTCGGGTGCGCCCGTCACGATGGATGAGCACGCTGAACACCATGGGCATCATGCTGGCATGATGATGCCCGACATGACGATGGATCTGACCCAGTTCGACGGCGTATTGCACGCTGCTCGCCAGGCCGGGATTGATGCGAATAAACTCGAAATCCGCCCGGCGAAAAGCGCTGACCAGGCGTGGACCGTGACGGAAATTGACCGCCGCTGGCCGACCCAGGTGGATGCCGTTGCGGTGGATCCAAATTCCATGCAAATTCTGGACAGAACCCGCTTTGAGGATTTCCCGTTAATGGCAAAGCTGACCCGCTGGGGGGTGGATTTCCATATGGGGATCTTATTCGGGCTGGTTAACCAGTTACTGCTCGTCGCATTTGGCCTGGCGCTGTGTGTGCTGATTGTCTGGGGATACCGGATGTGGTGGATGCGTCGTCCGGCGCAATCGACGGCGGATCCGCTTCAGACGCTTTGTCAGTGCTGGCTGGCGCTCCCGGGATGGGGAAAAGCCGTCACGGTGGTGGTCAGCGTATTGCTGGGGCTGGCATTGCCGGTGATGGGCGTGAGCCTGGCGCTGTTTATGCTGATTGACTGGCTACGCTGGCGAGCGGCAACTGGCGTGTCGCTCGCACAATCATCCGTTAAATAAGGCTATGGCGTGCTGATGACCACCGCGACCCGACGGTTTTCAGCACGCCCTTGCGCCGTACTGTTGCTGGAAACCGGATATTTTTTACCTAATCCCTGCGTGGTGAGGTTGCTGCGCGGGATATTGGCGCCTTTGGCCCAGACGTCAGCCACTGCATTGGCACGTTTTAACGACAGCGCTTCATTGTAGCTCTCTTCACCGTAATTATCGGTGTGGCCATCCATACGCGCGTGTTTCAGGCCGGTAGCCGCCAGGCGGGATGCCATGGTGCGGATCTGCGCTTCACTTTCCGGGCGCAGTCTGGCGTCATTTTTATCAAACAGGATCGTATCTGACAGGCCCAAAGACCAGTCGCCATTCAGTTCGTTAAAACCGTATGACTTCATCGCCGCAATTTGCTCAGGGGAGAATTTACCTTCAGGCGGTGACTGACAACCCGTCAGTACCATCGAAGCGAGAAATAACGGCGCGAAGTATCGCTTTAACATATCGTATCCTTTCTAAGTTATTGCTTTTGTACGCTGGTTTTTATCCTGGTACATGTTGCGGTCGGCTTGCTCCAGTAATGCTTCCACAGAGGCACTTTCCCACGCCAGAGCAAAGCCAATGCTAAGTGACATCGTTGCTGTCTGCCCGTTATGCAGATCGAACGGGCGCATAAACTGCTGCGACAGCGCAGCACAAATCTGTTGAACCTCTGCGGCAGACTGTACGCCGTACAGCACCATCGCAAACTCGTCACCGCCAAGGCGGTATGACTGATGACGTTTATCGCCAAACTCAACCATCCGGCGGGCGACTTCAATCAGGACGCAATCGCCCGCAGCATGTCCCCAGGTATCGTTAATAAACTTGAAATTATCACCGTCGAGGAAGAGCAGGGCAGTGTTGGTTTTTGCGGAGGCGTCGTGCATTAATGCCGCGATGCTGCTACGAAACGCCGCCCGATTGGCGAGGCCGGTGAGAGGATCGTGCATGGCGGTACGCAGTAGCTGAGCGTTTTTCGCCTGCAGCTTAAGCTGCCACTCTTCCATTTCATCCAGCAGACTGTTGAAGTCTTCGCCAAACTGGTGGAATTCTTCGATGCGACCATCCTTCACCCGCCGGGAAAAGTTGCGGTTGGTGCGTACGTCATGCACGACGTCGGTGATGTTTTGCAGCGCCGTGACCATGCCATGATGCAGAGATTGTGTAATCGTAAGTGCGACGGCGGTGGCAAAAAGAATACAGCCGGTAAGAACGGCAAACGACAGCCAGATGAAATGGCTGATGAGATTATCGCGTGCGGTCAGGCGAATTTCGCCGATCGCATTACCGTTATGCATGATGGGCTGTGCGACCGGGTCGGGGAACAGCCAGCGGCTAACCAATGCACCCAGCGTGTCGTTATTCTCTTCCGGGTTCCAGGACCAGTAAGCAAACCGCTTTTTATGCGCGTTAAGAACCTCAGCCACGGCAAACTGGCCCTGTTTACCCAGGGTGGCGAGCGTTTCGTTAGCCGCCAGCGAATCATTAAACACCAGTGAGGCTTCAAGGCTGTGGCTCATTGTTGCGCCGGTTAATTCGAGATTTTTTTGGGCGTATTGCTTTAATGTCACCACGGAAGCAAAACAGAGCAGGAGCCAAATTAACGTCATAGTGATGATGACGCTTATCATGCTGATTCGTCTCAACGTGCTTTTAAACGTTGGACGTGGCGTTGAAGTGATTTCTTTATCCATGCTGCTTATTCCGTGCCAGCATTAATACATCCGGATTGACGCGTACGCCACTGCGCGTCAATGCATCCAGATTAACGGAAAATCTGACCTGGTTATGATCGATTATCAGGCAGAATGCACTGCCAATAACACATTCCGGATTCTGCTCTGAGATTAATAGCAATGCTCTGCCCTGATATTGACTTATTAATTCAAGTTGTTTTGCAGGCGATTCAGCCCCGAAATAAATAGCATCACACGTCGCGGACAGGGCTTCCTGATCGTTACGTACAATGACGGGAGTATAAGGTAACTCGCTTTGCCCCTCTTCGCTGCTCAGTGCTTGCGTGTAGTGAGACGAGGCATAAACGCAGAGTTTAGGTTGCCCGGAAAGTGACGGCCATCGGGTATAGCTCACAATACCCGATACAATCGAACGTACCGATTTATCGGTTTCTGTGAACGTGGCTGCCGGTGCTGGGCCCACCATAAAGAACAGCATTAGCACCAGAGTGAGTCGGAACAAAGAGATCAAGAATGAATTTCTCACCAGAATCCGCCATACCGCTCTGGAAAATAGATGTCCTTACGAGTTGTCGGCAGAATACCATTGTTTATCAAAGCCGTCATTATGTCAGAAATGTACTGAGTACGACCTAAGCTAAATCCTACAGTTGTATATATTCCGGCGTATAAAAAACGGCTTAATTAAGTCTGCTGGAACGCATACTTTCATCCATGCCTTGTTGCCATGATTCATGCAGTTTTGCTGCGTTTTCAACAGTATCACAACTGGCCGGGAAAGATTTGCCTGCTACTCCCCAGGCGTAAATAAAACCTTCCTCACACACTTTTTTCTGTCCGTCGGCGTAGCCACGAAGATATTCACTACGATCAACCTGCGGGTCGTTAAAACTATCGGCCAGCGTCTGATTATCTTTAACCGGCAGACCATTCATGGCGTCTTCTTTACCCGCATCAAACCAGCTGGGACTAGTCCAGTCGGGCTGGAAGGTATAAGGATTGATCTGACAGCCCGATAAAAACAGCGACAACAGCATCAGAGCGATTGAACGCATAGCCATTCTCCTTTTTTCTTCAGCATAGCCTGGCAAAAGAAAGTGGTGGTGTAATTTTATGTTTACGATTTTGTCGGCTGATTTTTGCAGTAAAATGGCTCTTGTAAAGTAAGGTGTACGTATTTTGGATTGAAATCTTTACTTGATGTGGTATCGTTGTTTCACCTCTTCGAGGAAAACACCTATCGCAAACGAGCTTTACAGGATCGCCATCATGCAAAAAGACGCGCTGAACAACGTACATATCACTGACGAACAGGTTTTGATTACACCGGATCAACTGAAAGCGGAGTTCCCGCTGAGCGCCGTGCAGGAGGCTCAAATTGAGCACTCGCGCCAGACCATTTCTGACATTATCGCTGGCCGCGATCCGCGTCTGCTGGTGGTATGTGGTCCTTGTTCCATTCACGATCCTGAAACCGCCATTGAGTACGCTCGTCGATTTAAAGCATTAGCGGAGGAGGTCAGCGATAGCCTCTACCTGGTGATGCGCGTCTATTTTGAGAAGCCACGTACCACCGTTGGCTGGAAAGGGTTGATTAACGATCCGCACATGGATGGCTCGTTTGATGTGGAAGCCGGTCTGAAGATTGCGCGTCGCCTGCTGGTTGAGCTGGTCAGCATGGGGCTGCCACTGGCAACCGAAGCGCTGGATCCGAACAGCCCGCAGTACCTGGGCGATCTGTTTAGCTGGTCTGCGATTGGTGCGCGTACCACGGAATCACAAACCCACCGTGAAATGGCGTCTGGTCTGTCGATGCCGGTAGGTTTTAAAAACGGGACCGACGGTAGCCTTGCCACGGCGATCAACGCCATGCGCGCCGCGGCCATGCCGCATCGCTTTGTGGGTATTAATCAGGCGGGCCAGGTTTGTCTCCTGCAGACGCAGGGTAATCCGGACGGTCATGTGATCCTGCGTGGCGGTAAAGCGCCAAACTACAGCCCGGCAGATGTGGCACAGTGTGAAAAAGAGATGGAGCAGGCGGGACTGCGCCCGGCACTGATGGTAGATTGCAGTCATGGTAATTCGAACAAAGATTACCGTCGTCAGCCTGCGGTGGCGGAATCGGTGGTCGCACAAATCAAAGACGGCAACCGTTCTATTATCGGTCTGATGATTGAGAGCAATATTCATGAAGGCAATCAATCATCTGAACAACCGCGCAGCGCAATGAAGTACGGTGTGTCCGTGACGGATGCCTGCATTAGCTGGGAAACCACCGATGCGCTGCTGCGTGAGATCCACAAAGATATAAACGGCCAGCTGGCGACGCGTCTGGCTTAAGAGGTTAGGTATGGTTGCTGAATTGACCGCATTACGCGATCAAATTGATGAAGTGGATAAGGCGCTGCTGGATCTGTTAGCGCGCCGTATGGCGCTGGTTGCCGAGGTGGGTGAGGTCAAAAGCAAATATGGCCTGCCGATTTACGTTCCGGAGCGCGAGGCCTCCATGCTGGCTTCACGTCGTAAAGAGGCCCAGGCGCTGGGCGTCTCGCCGGATTTGATTGAAGATGTCTTGCGTCGTGTGATGCGGGAGTCCTACTCCAGCGAAAACGATAAAGGCTTCAAAACCCTTTGCCCGTCCCTGCGCCCGGTCGTTATTGTGGGCGGGGCGGGTCAGATGGGGCGGCTGTTTGAAAAAATGCTGACCCTGTCTGGCTATCAGGTGCGTATCCTGGAAAAAGAGGACTGGGCAAAAGCACCGGAGCTGATGAAAGATGCCGGAATGGTCATAGTCAGCGTGCCGATTCACGTGACGGAGCAGATCATTGCGAAGCTTCCTCCGCTACCTGCAGATTGCATCCTGGTGGACTTAGCATCCGTGAAAAATGGTCCGCTGCAGGCAATGCTGGCTGCGCACACGGGGCCGGTCCTGGGGCTACATCCTATGTTTGGCCCGGACAGCGGCAGCCTGGCGAAACAGGTGGTGGTCTACTGCGATGGTCGTCAGCCGGAAGCCTACCAGTGGTTCCTGGAACAGATTCAGGTTTGGGGCGCGCGGCTGCACCGCATTAGCGCGGTTGAACACGATCAGAATATGGCGTTCATCCAGGCGCTGCGCCACTTTGCGACCTTTGCCTATGGGCTGCATCTGGCGGAAGAGAATGTGCAGCTTGAGCAGTTATTGGCACTCTCTTCGCCTATCTATCGTCTGGAGCTGGCGATGGTGGGGCGTCTGTTTGCTCAGGATCCCCAGCTTTATGCCGACATTATTATGTCGTCTGAGAACAACCTGGCACTAATTAAGCGTTACTACCAGCGATTTGGCGAAGCCATTACGCTGCTGGAGCACGGAGACAAGCAGGCGTTTATCGACAGCTTCCGTAAGGTCGAACACTGGTTTGGCGATTACGCGCAACGTTTCCAGAGCGAGAGCCGCACGCTGTTGCGTCAGGCAAATGACAGTCGCCAGTAATGCGATGATGTATATACTGAAAGCCAGCATTGCTGGCTTTTTTCATTTTGGGGAACTGTCATGGCCGAACCGCAGCTGCTGTTGAACTACACCGGGCATCTGCCCGAATGCCCGACGTGGAGTGCAGAGGAAAATGCGCTTTACTGGGCGGATATTCTTGAAGGTGAGATCCACCGTTATCATTTATCCACGGCGGAACATACCGTGCTCTCTTTCCACGAAGAGGTGGGGTGTTTCGCCCTGCGCGAACGCGGCGGCTTTATCGTCGCGATGCGAAGCGGCATCTGGCTTTCCGATAAACACGGTCTGCTGCAGCGCAAAGTCTGTGATAATCCGTCGAATCCGCAGCTTGCGCGTTTCAATGATGGGGGAACCGATCACCGGGGCCAGTTCTACGCCGGGACCTTCTGGGCACCGGGTGATTACAACGGGGCGCTGCTGATGCGCATTGATAACAATCTGACGCCAAAAGTTATCCAGTGCGACATTCATGGCCACAATGGTCTGGCATTCAGCCCCGACCAGCGGTGGATGTTTACTTCTGATACGCCAAACGGCGTTATCTACCGTACCCCACTGGATGAGCAGGGGGAACCCGGTAAAAGGGAGGTATTCCGCCGGTTCAACGACGGCGAAGGGATACCTGACGGTGCCGCGATGGACGTGGAAGGCTGTTACTGGAGTGCGCTGTTTGATGGCTGGCGCATCGCGCGCTTTTCACCTCAGGGAGAGCAACTGGAAGAGTACCGAATGCCGGTCCGTTGCCCTACGATGGTCTGCTTTGGCGGTGACGATATGAAAACGCTGTTTATCACGACCACCCGGGAAAATATGGATGCGCAGGAGGTGGCGCAATATCCCCTTTCCGGCGCTATCTTCACCCTGCCGGTCAGTGTGGCAGGGATGAAGAAAAGCCGGTTTATCGAACGTTAGCTTGGGTCAACCGGTACCACGTTTTCGCTCGGATAACAGCCCAGCACCTTCATTGAACGGGTGATTTCGCTCAGTTCACGCAGGGCTTTCTGCATGGACGGTGATTCCAGGTTGGCCTGAATGTCGAGATAGAACATCTCTTCCCACGGATTGCCGTGAATCGGGCGCGATTCGAGTCGGGTCATGATCAGATTGTGGTTACGCAGTACCAGCAGCGCTTCAACCAGTTCGCCTGCCTGCTGCCCGGTTGCCATCAACAGGGTGGTTTTAGCGGGCACCTGATCAGAGACATTAATGGCTTTGCGTGCCAGCACGATGAAACGGGTAATGTTTTGCGTCTGGTTTGCCAGGTTACGTTCCAGAACCTGGAGACCATACAGCGCACCGCCCGCCTCGCTGCCCAGCGCCGCGACAGTAGGGGAGTTTGCCTGGGCGACTTTTTCCATTGCTGCGGAGGTGCTTTCGGTGTACTCAATTTTCCAGTTCGGATAACGGTTCAGGAACTGACTGCACTGCTGGAACGGCTGCGGATGGCTGTAGACCGTCTCGATGGTGCTCAAATCGGTTGAGCCAGAGACCAGCACGCAGTGATCGATAGGGATTGTCAGCTCCCCAACCAGCGACAGGCTGGTGTGTTGCAGCAAATCGTACACGTCGTTGATGGCACCGGAACTGGTGTTCTCAATCGGCACGACGGCGTAATCCGCCTGGCCGGTTTCCACCTGATTGAAAATATCGGCGAACTTCGCGCAGCCGCTCTCAATGAACTCTTCAAAATGACGTGCAGCGTACTGGCGGGCAGCCAGATGGGAGTAGGAGCCCTTAGGGCCAAGAAACGCGATGCGGGCAGAGTGCGGGTTGGTTTTATTCAGATGCTGCTGCAACAGCGCTTGCTGGGTCAGAACAGAGTCTTCGATGATGAGCTGGAACAAACGGGTGATGTAATGTGCGTCAAGGTGATGGGCTTTGCCGAGTTGAATCAGACGTTCCAGCAGGTCGCGTTCGCGGTCGATATCACGTACCGGACGGTGGGAGTCCAGTTTGGCTTTACCCACTTCGATGGCGAGCGCGCGGCGTTCAGCCAGAAGTGCCAGTAATTTTTCATCCAGCGCGCTGATTTTTACTCGCAGATCCAGTAACGGGTTTTCCGGTGTCATAGTGTTGTCTGTCTCGTTTTATCGTTATCAATAAAAAAGGCCTCCCGGTGTGGGAGGCCTTGTTGTTCGTCTTCGCATTCTTTATCACACGACGAAACGCCTCCCGTTCAGGGGAAGGTAAAAAAGAATGCGAAGAAAAACGGCGTCAATTTCATGAAATCATCCTGTGGTTGATAACGTTAAAGTACCCGTACTGTTTTCACCCTGTCAATAAAAAACGCGCCCGAAGGCGCGTTGGCGGTAAACTCAATTTAAAGGATTACTCTTCTTCAACTTCTTCCGCGAAGCTGGCGTCTTTCACCGAGGTCGTGGCGCGACGGGCTTCACCTTTGTGCTGCACTTTATTGAGCTGCCGTTCCAGCTTGTTGATCAAATCGTTAATAGCGGTGTACATATCCTCGTGTTTTGCGCTGGCGACCAGATGGCCGTTTGGAGTATTGATAGTTGCGTCAGCGATGAAACCCTGCGGCTCCTTAGACAGGATGATATGTGGATTAATCAAGTGTGTTTGCCATTTATCCAGTTTGGCGAGACGGTCTGCGACGTGCTGGCGAATTGCCGGGGTAATTTCCATTTGTTTGCTGGTAATGTTCATTGTCATAAATTTTACCTCTTGTCTTTCCGTCTTGGTGATTCCAGCATACCTGTCCTAATGTCAAAATGTGTGATTTAGATCACGTTATTTTGTCGGTTTTTGTCAGGGAATCTTTTTTGTGAGGCAGGGCAGGAAGAGGTGAGATTTACCTTGTCGAAGGCAAAAATTGCGGTCATAGTTGATAGGATGTGTTGAAGCTAAACCGCTTCAGCTTTGTCTGAATTGAATATAAAAACGGCAGCCCGCGGGCTGCCGTTTTGCTTTGACGTCGCTATCAGGTGTTGCTGCTGTTCGCGGCGATGATTTTTGCCACCTTGTCTGCCTGTGCGGTCATCTGCATCTGGCGGTAAGCATTCTCCATCAGCTTCAGGCCGTCGCGGGTCGCCTGCGTATCCGGATAATCACGCAGCATTCCTTCTACACGGTTAACCACGGCAACCCATGCGCCACGGCGGGTGTAGTATTCAGCAACCGAGTATTCGTATTTCGCCAGACGGTCTTTCAGGAACACCAGACGTTTGGTGGCGTCGGTCACGTACTGGCTGTTCGGATAGCCGCGCACCAGTTTGGAAAAGTCGTTGAACGCATCACGCGCATGCTGCGGGTCACGGTCGGAGCGATCCACACCGAAGAAGCCCTGCAGGGCACTGTCGTCCAGCGCCATGTTGGTCAGACCGCGCATGTACATTACATAGTCGATGTTAGGATGAGTCGGGTTCAGACGCATGAAACGATCGATGGTTGCCTGAGCCAGCGGCAGATCGGCATTTTTATAGTATGCGTAGATGAGATCTAACTGTACCTGCTGCGAATACGGACCAAATGGATAGCGATTATCCAACGCTTCCAGTTGCGTTATCGCCTGTTTCCAGTTACCGTCCTGCAACTTTTGTTGTGCAGTCGCATAGATTTCATTCGGCGGATTGTCAGGGACCTGTTCATTTGAACCGGAGCAGCCCACCAAAGCCAGGCTCAACGTGGCCGCTGCCACCAGATATTTCATGCGCGTCATGACGTTTTGACTTTCCTCAAATGTTTGTCCGGGAGAAACTCTGTTCCTGCTCCCGATTAAGACCAGCTACAATAGCACACTATATTAAACGGCAAAGCCGTAAAACCCAACGTTAAACGAAGAAGCAGTTTATGGCACAACGAGTAGAACTCACCGCAACAGTCTCCGAAAATCAGCTCGGTCAACGCTTAGATCAAGCTTTGGCCGAATTGTTCCCTGATTATTCGCGTTCACGCATAAAAGAATGGATTCTTGACCAGCGCGTGCTGGTAAACGGTAAAGTCTGGGACAAACCGAAAGAGAAAGTGTTAGGTGGGGAAGCTGTCGCCATCAATGCTGAAATCGAAGAGGAAATCCGCTTCGAGCCACAGGATATCCCACTGGATATCGTCTATGAAGATGATGACATTCTGGTGATTAATAAGCCGCGCGACCTGGTTGTTCATCCGGGAGCGGGGAATCCTGACGGTACGGTACTTAACGCACTTCTCCATTATTATCCGCCGATTGCTGATGTGCCGCGTGCCGGTATCGTGCATCGTCTGGATAAAGACACCACCGGTCTGATGGTGGTGGCAAAGACCGTACCTGCCCAGACTCGCCTGGTGGAATCACTGCAGCTGCGTGAGATCACCCGCGAATATGAAGCCGTGGCTATTGGTCATATGACTGCTGGCGGTACGGTTGATGAGCCGATCAGCCGTCACCCTACCAAACGTACTCATATGTCGGTGCATCCGATGGGTAAACCGGCGGTGACGCACTATCGCATTATGGAACATTTCCGCATTCATACGCGTCTGCGTCTGCGTCTGGAGACCGGTCGTACCCACCAGATCCGCGTGCATATGGCGCACATCACCCATCCGCTGGTGGGGGATCAGGTTTACGGTGGTCGTCCGCGTCCGCCAAAAGGGGCATCGGACGAGTTCATCAGCGTACTGCGCAAGTTTGATCGTCAGGCGCTGCACGCCACCATGCTGCGCCTTTATCACCCTATTTCAGGGATTCAAATGGAATGGCATGCGCCGATCCCGCAGGATATGGTGGAGCTTATTGACGCCATGCGCGCGGATTTTGAAGAACACAAAGATCAAGTGGACTGGTTATGACCAAACTGATTGTTCCGGAGTGGCCGCTGCCTGAAGGTGTGGCTGCCTGCAGTTCAACCCGCGTTGGCGGGGTAAGCCAGGGGGCGTGGGCGTCTTTGAACCTTGGCGCACACTGCGGCGACAACCTGGAACACGTTGAAGAAAACCGCTCGCGGCTGTTTGCTGCGGGCAACTTACCGTCTAAACCGGTGTGGCTTGAGCAGGTTCACGGTAAAGCCGTGCTGAAGTTGACGGGAGCACCCTACGCGTCTAAACGTGCCGATGCCTCCTACAGCGATACGCCGGGAACAGTATGCGCGGTGATGACAGCCGATTGTCTGCCGGTGCTGTTTTGTAACCGTGCGGGTACCGAGGTTGCGGCTGCTCATGCGGGCTGGCGTGGTCTGTGTGAAGGCGTGCTGGAAGAGACCGTCGCCTGCTTCAAAGACGATCCTGCAAATATCATTGCCTGGCTTGGCCCGGCAATTGGTCCTCAGGCATTCGAGGTGGGCCCAGAGGTTCGTGAAGCATTTATGGCAAAAGCTCCGCAAGCCGTTAACGCTTTCGAACCCGTGGGGGAAAAATATCTGGCCGATATTTATCAGCTTGCACGTCAGCGTCTGAATAATGTCAAGGTGACGCAGATCTTCGGCGGTGACCGCTGTACGTTCACCGAAAAGGGTGATTTCTTCTCTTATCGCCGCGACAAGACGACGGGGCGTATGGCAAGTTTTATTTGGCTGATATAACCTAAAGAATCAAGACGATCCGGCACGTGCCGTTTTCTTTTCACATAATTCAGGTCATTAACCTTGAATAATTGAGGGATGACCTCATTTAATCTCCAGTAGCAAATTTGACCTGTTATGGGAGGAGTTATGCGTCTGGATCGTCTTACTAATAAATTCCAGCTTGCTCTCGCCGATGCCCAGTCCCTTGCACTGGGGCACGACAACCAATTCATCGAACCTCTTCATTTAATGAGAGCCTTGCTGAATCAGGAAGGGGGATCGGTACGTCCATTATTAACGTCTGCTGGCATTAATGCTGGCCAGTTACGCACTGCCATCGATCAGGCGCTGAGCCGTTTACCGCAGGTAGAAGGTACCGGCGGTGACGTTCAGCCGTCCCAGGATCTGGTGCGGGTGCTGAACCTTTGCGACAAGCTGGCGCAAAAACGTGGGGACAACTTTATTTCGTCGGAACTGTTTGTTCTGGCGGCGCTTGAATCACGCGGTACCCTGACCGACCTGCTGAAAACTGCCGGCGCAACCACGGCCAATGTGACTCAGGCGATTGAGAAAATGCGGGGGGGGGAAAGCGTGAACGATCAGGGAGCCGAAGACCAACGTCAGGCTTTGAAAAAATTTACGGTCGATCTGACCGAGCGTGCTGAGCAGGGTAAACTTGACCCGGTGATCGGCCGTGATGAAGAAATTCGCCGTACTATTCAGGTTCTGCAGCGCCGTACCAAAAACAACCCGGTGCTGATTGGTGAACCGGGTGTCGGTAAAACCGCCATCGTTGAAGGTCTGGCGCAGCGTATTGTAAACGGTGAAGTACCGGAAGGGCTGAAAGGCCGCCGTGTACTGGCGCTGGATATGGGGGCGCTGGTGGCCGGGGCGAAGTATCGCGGTGAATTCGAAGAGCGTCTGAAAGGGGTGCTTAACGATCTGGCAAAACAGGAAGGCAATGTCATTCTGTTTATCGATGAGTTGCACACCATGGTCGGTGCCGGTAAAGCAGACGGCGCGATGGATGCCGGGAACATGCTGAAACCTGCACTGGCACGCGGTGAACTTCACTGTGTGGGTGCCACGACGCTGGACGAGTACCGTCAGTACATTGAAAAAGATGCTGCACTTGAACGTCGTTTCCAGAAGGTGTTTGTCGCGGAACCAAGCGTGGAAGATACCATCGCGATCCTGCGTGGTCTGAAAGAACGTTATGAGCTGCACCACCATGTGCAGATCACTGACCCGGCGATTGTTGCGGCAGCGACGCTTTCGCATCGTTATATCGCCGACCGTCAGTTACCGGATAAAGCGATCGACCTTATCGATGAGGCCGCATCCAGCATTCGTATGCAGATAGACTCGAAACCGGAAGAGTTGGACAGACTCGACCGTCGTATTATTCAGCTCAAACTGGAACAGCAGGCACTCAAGAAAGAGTCTGATGAAGCCAGTAAAAAACGCCTCGATATGCTCAATGAGGAACTGGACGATAAAGAGCGCCAGTATTCTGAGTTAGAAGAAGAGTGGAAGGCAGAGAAAGCGTCACTCTCTGGCACTCAGACCATTAAGGCTGAACTTGAACAGGCAAAAATTGCCATTGAGCAGGCGCGTCGAGTGGGTGACCTGGCGCGAATGTCAGAGCTGCAGTACGGCAAAATCCCTGAGCTGGAGAAACAGCTTGAGATTGCGACGCAGTCTGAAGGCAAAACGATGCGTCTGTTACGTAACAAAGTAACGGATGCGGAAATTGCAGAGGTGCTGGCGCGCTGGACCGGTATTCCGGTAGCACGCATGATGGAAAGCGAACGCGATAAACTGCTGCGCATGGAGCAGGATCTGCATCAGCGCGTGATTGGCCAGGACGAGGCAGTTGAAGCGGTTTCCAACGCCATCCGTCGTAGCCGCGCCGGATTGTCTGATCCTAATCGTCCGATTGGTTCGTTCCTGTTCCTGGGCCCTACCGGGGTGGGTAAAACCGAGCTGTGTAAGGCGCTGGCTAACTTTATGTTCGACAGTGACGACGCGATGGTGCGTATCGATATGTCCGAGTTTATGGAGAAACACTCCGTTTCACGTCTGGTGGGTGCGCCTCCGGGATATGTCGGTTATGAAGAGGGTGGTTACCTGACTGAAGCGGTACGCCGTCGCCCTTATTCCGTCATCCTGCTGGACGAAGTGGAAAAAGCGCACCCGGATGTGTTCAACATTCTGCTGCAGGTCCTGGATGATGGTCGTCTGACCGACGGGCAGGGGAGAACGGTGGATTTCCGTAATACGGTGGTGATCATGACATCGAACCTGGGTTCCGATTTGATTCAGGAACGTTTCGGTGAACTGGATTACAGCCATATGAAGGATCTGGTTCTGGGGGGGGTTAGCCATAACTTCCGTCCGGAGTTCATCAACCGTATAGATGAAGTGGTGGTATTCCATCCTCTGGGTGAGAAACACATTGCGTCGATTGCACAGATCCAGCTGCAGCGTCTGTACAAACGTCTTGAAGAGCGTGGATATGAAATTCACATCTCTGACGATGCGCTGAAACTGCTGAGCGAAAATGGTTACGATCCGGTTTACGGGGCGCGTCCGTTGAAACGTGCTATCCAGCAGCAGATCGAAAACCCGCTGGCGCAGCAGATACTGTCAGGCGAACTGGTTCCGGGCAAAGTTATCCGTCTGGAAGCCAACGACGACCGAATTGTGGCAGTGCAGTAAGTCACAAAACGCAAAAACGAGCCGCAAGCGGCTCGTTTTTGTTTAAAAACCAGGCCAGAATTGAGGTCTGGGATGTGATCTGCCTGGAAAATGAGCAGTCGGTAAATAATTTTCACTTTATCCTTGCAGCTTCAGAATTACTCCCTATAATGCGCCTCCACTGACACGGAACAACGGCACACACGCCGCCGGGTCAGCAGAGAAAAGCAAATTAAACGCTTGACTCTGAAGCGGGAAAGCGTAATA
>NZ_JBMKHJ010000048.1:0-26342 GCF_049237265.1 Enterobacter cloacae complex sp. IR5384
TCAGACACCGTCTGAATTTGCAGCGGGCTGGAGAAAGGGTCATTCTGAGAATGAAGATTCCGACGTTACTAACTGAGTGTTGTATCTAATCGTGGGGGCAGGTCAGCTGAACATCGCGTTTTTTGAGGTGTTCTAAGAAAACTTCTACGGCTTTGTTTGTCTTCGATAGTGTGGTGAGCTTGCGCTTCTCGCTGAACTGGAGAATGTACTGATCCCGCATCCTCAAGAGGGAAGGGCAACTCATTATAGGGGCGCTTAATGGCTCCGGCGCTTCATGTGCATACGTACCAACCTGACGTAGTTCATTAAGGATTTGGTCTACTTTCGAGCCTCGATCACGCTGCGGCTTTATCAGGTTACGAATCTTAAACCACTCCAGAGCAACCGCATCACGAAAGAGACGGGCTTCGCGCACATCGCGTGTCCCTGTGCTCTTCACGTAGTTATGTCGTCCTCCGAACAGGTGACGCATGTACTTCGGTATGGCGATCCTCACCAGATAGTTTCCGCATGGATCTAAAACTAAGTAACGATCTCTCTTGTAAATCATGCAAACCCCAGCTATTTTGTCAGGGCTTTTGCACTTGAATTTGAATAGTGTGAAATGTCGAAGTCTTTTCCTGTTTTTGCATTTGATTCAAGGTATTACAGGAGCTTGCCAGACAAGCGAACGACCGTAGAAATACGTGCCGGTTCGAGTCCGGCCTTCGCACTCATCCTCTAAACACCTCCCTAAGATGCCACTCCACAAACCCCTCCCTTGGATAATTCCCTTTTACCATCGGCAGCGCAATTTGCTTCCCTGCAAAATCCCAGAACAGCCGCCCAACAATCCCGCCCCCATTCACCGCCTCAGACACCAGCACCCGCATACTTTCATCCAGCCCAATCGATCCCTTATCAAACGCTTTATGATGAATTGCACACAACGCCAGTCCGTTCGGGATCTCACATGGTCCGCCAAACTGCTTCCACTTGATATGCGCGGCTTCAAGTCCAACAGAGGCGTTATCATGTCGCATGTTAAACCCGCAGATTGCGCACTCATAGTTATAAGCACGTAGCACCTGCTGCCGGAACAGCGGATCGCGAACCTTACGGATCTGCTGGATATCAAAACCCATCTCATCCGCGAGCTCTTCCTGAATGCTTTCAGGAAAGTGCGCTTCAAGGATCTGCTGCGCCAGCGAGCAGATCAGGTTTTTGTTCTTACCCAGTAGCGCAAAGTGTTCTTCATCAAACCCGCCTGCGACGTTATGTTCCACAAGTTCTTTAACGGGCGGTTGCTTACTGCCATTGGTCGAACAGAACTCAGTATTCTTCAGATCCCAAAATCCATCCCCTTTGAGCCGCCAAAAAGGCATATTCGGGTAATGCGCCTTCCTCTGTGGGCCAAAGCGTTCTAACAGGCTAAGCAACTGCTCGTGGACCTCTGTTCCGTAATCAAACAGTCGCGCATGCCCCTGCTGATAGTTCGCCAGCACGTACAGAAGCAATAAAGGTTTATGCGGCGCACGCTGTTCGCCTTTGCGCCAGATGGTGATGTCGGCAATTGCCTGTTCGAGAGTTTTGCTGGAAGCCATCGCGTTACGGAAGAAAGTAAATAATTGCGATGATGCTCGCAAAACCTAGACCAATCAACCCGCAAACAACAAAAACATGACCTTACCGCACACAACACTAATTCCTGAATCCCCCTCGCAAATTCCAAATTTACCCCAAACCAAACCGCTGTATTTATATTCAGCCCTGTATAATGAGCACCAGAAATTACGCCGAACGGCAAAGGAAGTATCGAGGAATATTTAACGAAGAATTCGCGATATGAAGGTGCTGCAACACCCCCATACCGCTAACCACAACCAACTATCGAGGAGTTGAAAATGGCTGCGACGAATTTTAAGCCAGAGTTTACTGTTTGCAAAACAGAATCAGACGCTTTCACCGGCATGATTGAAAACCGCGAGCTGGTACGCAAAAACAGTGCCCGCCGCCTTCACGGCAACCCGCCCAACGCGGCACCCGTTCATCCCCGCGCGGAAACGCCGCAGGACAGTGCAGCCTGCTGCGAACTGTATGCACGCATAGACATGAAATACCTTCTTCTGGGCGGCGACTGGTTAACCCGTGCAGGCTTTATCAACGGTATGCCGGTAAAAATCCGCGCCATGAAAGACTGCATTGTGATTACGCCACAGCATACAAGAGAATTATGGGGATGTCTGGAAGGGATGAGTGTGGTGAATATAAATAAACAGAAAGTCGCGCAGTGGTTAAAAACATTTCCGGGCGCGTTGAATGATACTGGGGATATACCTATGGTGAAGCGCAGAAATGGTCTGGCAGAGTAAGAATAATATCTAAAATATCCCTTCTGTAATCATGTAAAAGGATAGGTTAATACGGGCTTGAATACACGTGTCCGTATTTTTCTTTTTTAAATGAATTATCTAATTCCGCTGGTACACCCAATAAAACGGTTGTAACATTCTCCGCAAAGCGACAGGGAGATTGCTATGCAAATTTGTAGGATGGATTACAACGATGTCTCCGCAGATGGAAGAACATTGACATTACACGTCTATGGGGTTGGGGCATTTCCTGTTTTTTCAGGTGTCGAACCCGTAACCAATATTGCAGAGTGCGCCTTTATCAGGAATGCTGCGTTACCGGTGGGTACATATTGGATCGTTGATTCACCGGAAGGAAGTGTTGCTAATCGTGTTGGGCGATTTGTAAAAGACTTAAAGAACGGGACCGATCATTCTGAATGGTTCGGCTTGTTTAATGCATCGACCATGGCTGATAACGTATTTGTGAATGGGGTCGACAGAGGATCATTTAGGCTTCACCCATTGAGGCCGAATGGCGAAGGAGAGTCGTGGGGATGCATAACGTTCTATAATATCCCTGATTTTCAGCTGGTCAGACAATCTTTGCTCGCACGTAAGAAGATTCGTGTTCCTGGTGGCAAAGGGTTGATGGCATATGGGCGTATAGATGTAACAGGAAGGGTCGATTATGCTTCATGCAAAGTTAAAAAATAATATCCTGATTGGCCTGGCATGCCTCATTGCTTCCTTCTTTATTGTCCTGTTTCCTTTGGGAGGCTTACTCGATTACTTATCTCAAGCCAGCAATGATTTTTTAAATCGTACCGGTCTGGGGTTTGCTGATGGTGAAGCAGACCCATCATTCCTGTGGGTGTTGGGTGGAATGATGGTCGTGGTTACCGCGCTACTGATGTTCGCCATCCGAAAGATATGCAGCCTGAAACGGGCATGAGATATTTCATTAAAGATTTTTTCGACAATCCCGTCAAAAGTCCTGAAGTGGTGCGTACTTTCGACTGCCATGGTATTTATCCTCGGATGGCTGTTTGTCTGGCTTGTGGTATCAGGTTCTGATGACACGACTGTTTATACAGAAAACGATTTTTTCCACTACCACCTGCTGACAGACAGGGAGATTGAAAACGCCCCTAAAGTAACGGACGACTATTATTTTGAGGCGCATTCGGGCGATGGTTACGAACCTTCAAACAGTATCATTTTTAAAGGCGCTACCAGTGCTGCGCCGTTGCGCGCTTATCTCGAAACGTTAGGGTATGTGAAGAAAAAGCGTAGCCTGGAAGTGAAGGAGGTCTGGTCGACACCCGAACGGTTAAACGCAGATTTTTTCTATCTGAACTTCAATACGGTTACGGGTGACATTGAACTGACCAAAGTGATAGGTAACGGGCATGTATCCCATGCCCGTAGTAAGAAAAAATCACTCGTGTTTTATCTGCTCTTTCACAGCCTTAACCAATACAGCATGGAGTTCGCCAACGGTTAAATCGCGTATCACAGGTTCGGGAATGCCTCGCAACCTGCGAATTAAACGGCAGATACCAAAGTAATCTATGCCCTCGGTGCTAAAAAGAAACTCGTTTTCAGCGAGAGAAAAAGTTTTCTCATAACCATCTTCTTCAGTGACGAGCGTAACGCCAAACGCGTCCTCGCAGTCTTCAATCAGGGCATCGCCATCCATGCCGCATATATCGAGGTCGGCTTCGATCAGGGTGTTCTCATCAATGCGCTTGCGATGATGTCCTGAGGACTGACGTACAACCTCAATGACCTGCGAAAGAGTGGGATTCATTATGTTGGATTCCATGGGGGAAGAAATGGTGCAGACCTTTATAAAGAGA
Source organism: Enterobacter cloacae complex sp. IR5384 (assembly GCF_049237265.1). NCBI lineage: Bacteria > Pseudomonadati > Pseudomonadota > Gammaproteobacteria > Enterobacterales > Enterobacteriaceae > Enterobacter > Enterobacter cloacae complex sp. IR5384. Next base: position 4,193 of record NZ_JBMKHJ010000048.1, read on the forward strand.
CCGAATTAACGCCTGGGACTTATTATTGATGGTCCAAAGAAAATCAAAACAACCCATGCAAACATCCCAATGATTTTTAGCGGCCAGGGTTCGAATACATGAATGCACACAATTACCCCAATAACTAATAGTGGTCCTCCTACTAATTCCAGTATTCCATCTAAAATAGATAACTTATGAGGCAATACACGATTAATTAAAATTGCCATGAAATGTGCGCATCCTAAAATGAGGACTATTACTATAGTGCAGTCTTTCCAGTTATCAGTGACACCCATGCAAATGAGACATAGCGCGATCACTAGAACGCAAAGTAATGTATTCAGCATGGAAATAATAAACTTGCTCATAACAGTTGTCGCGACGTTTAAAAATATAAAGAGTCTATGAATATCGTGCTCTTAGTCGGATGACAAACGACATTCACTAATAATGCATTTAAGAGGCTCTTGCGCTTTAACTATTATTTTAATCGGCTACAAAGCGGCTTCGTGCTCTTCCCACGCACTCCACCGCTAAACCTAACTTAACTAAACACCGGCACCCCCAGCCCCACCTTCACCTCCCTCAACGTCTCCTGCGTCACCCCCTGTGCCCGTTCCGTTCCGCGTTTCAGCATCGCCATCAACTCTCCCTTGTCCTGCATATACATCGCCCTGCGCTCCCGCATCGGCGCAATCAACTCCTGCAAACAAGCCTCCAGCTCGTTCTTGCACACCCGGTCACCCAGCCCGCCCGCCTGGTAATGCGCCTTCATCGCCGCCACTTTGTCCTTGTCCGGATGAAACGCGTCGAGATACGTAAACACCACGTTCCCCTCAATCTGCCCCGGGTCGCTTACCTTCAGGTGGTTCGGGTCGGTGTACATGGCGCTGACCGCACGGTGAATGGTCTCTTCGCTGGCAGAAAGGTGCAGCGTGTTGCCCAGCGATTTCGACATCTTGGCGCTGCCGTCGATGCCGGGCAGGCGGCTGGTGTCGCTCAGCATCGCCTTGCAGTGGCGCAGCACCGGGGCGGGCAGCAGGCTGTTCATCTTGTGCACAATCTCGTTGGTCTGCTCAATCATCGGCAGCTGGTCGTCGCCGACGGGCACGCACTCGGCCTTGAACGCGGTGATGTCTGCCGCCTGGCTGATGGGGTAGGCCATAAACCCGACCGGCAGCGAGCGGGCGAAGCCTTTCTGCACAATCTCGTTTTTCACCGTCGGGTTACGCTCCACGCGGGCGACGGTGACGATGTTCATATACAGCATCGTCAGCTCGGCGAGGGCGGGCAGGGCGGACTGCAGGCAGATCGTGGTCAGGTTCGGGTCGATGCCGGCGGCGAGATAGTCGGCCAGCACTTCGGGAATGTTGTCGCAGATCTTCTGCGGGTTGCTGCCGTTGTCGGTCAGCCCCTGCAGGTCGGCAATCAGCACAAACTGGTTGTGCGTCTGCTGCAACGCCACGCGCTGGCGCAGCGATCCGACGTAGTGGCCAAGGTGCAGCGGGCCGGTTGGGCGGTCGCCGGTGAGGATGGTTTGCTTGTTCATAAAGACTCCTTAACGTTGTAATGCCGAAAGGGGTCTGATATGTGAGAAAGCCGCCTTTCGGCGGCTATCTGAAAATGGGGAAAACTACTCCGTGCCGCCTTTAAGAAGGCAGCCACCAGCGGTTTACGGTGAGCACGGCGTGGTTTATGTTCATGCTTTTACCGTATCACGTCCGGCGCGAAAAACAAAAGGGCACGTCATGCTGCAATCTCTCAACCATCTGACCCTCGCGGTCAGCGACCTGCAAAAAAGCGTCACCTTCTGGCACGAGCTGCTGGGGCTTGCGCTGCACGCCCGCTGGAATACCGGGGCCTATCTCACCTGCGGCGATCTGTGGGTCTGCCTGTCGTACGACGAGGCGCGCAGGAACGTGCCGCCGCAGGAGAGCGACTACACCCACTACGCGTTTACCGTGGCGGAAGAAGATTTTGAACCGTTCTCGCAAAGGCTCGAGCAGGCGGGCGTCACCGTCTGGAAGCAGAACAAAAGCGAGGGGGCGTCGTTCTATTTTCTCGACCCGGACGGGCACAAGCTGGAGCTGCACGTGGGCAGCCTCGCCGCGCGGCTGGCGGCGTGTCGCGAGAAGCCCTATGCGGGCATGGTGTTTACCTCAGACGAGGCTTGAGGCGCGCACCTTCAGCCTGCCCGCCAGCGTTACGTGCGTGGCGGCATCTTCCTGATTACACAGGTACTCCACCGCCAGCCGTCCCAGCTCGCTGTAGGGCAACTGGATACTGGTCAGCGGCGGGGTGAGCTGCTCGGAGATCTTCTGGTCGTCGTAGCCCGCCAGCAACATATCCTGCGGGATGCGCACACCGTTCACCGCCAGCGCCTGATAGCAGCCAATCGCCAGCCAGTCGCTGGCGCAGAAGATGGCGTCCGGGCGCTCGGCCAGTTCCAGCAGCGAAGTGGTGGCGGTAAAGGACTCGCTGAACTGCCAGTTGGTCTGGCGCACCAGGCCGTCGTCGCACGCGAGTCCGGCCTGCTGCAGCGCGGCCTGGTAGCCCGCCAGACGCTGGCGCGAGGCTTCCATCCAGCTTTCCCCGGTGATGTGGGCGATGCGCGTGGCCCCGCAGGCGATAAGGTGTTTGGTCACCTGGAAGGCGTTGGCGTAGTCGTCCGGGATAAACGACGGCAGCAGCGGCGAGCCGGGGTCGCGCTGGTTGAGCAGCACCAGCGGGATGCGGGTGCAGTCCTGGAATGCCGTCATGTCCACCAGCGTGGTGACCGGAGAGGCGAGAATAATCCCGATGCAGTTGCGCTTCTCCAGCTGGCGGATGATGTTCAGCGCCAGCTCGATGTCGTCGCCGTAGTCGTAGACGGTGAGCAGGGTCTCGTTGCGCCACGCCGCTTCCCGTGCCTGGCTGATGGCGTCGATAAACGGGTCGAAGCTCTGCATGGAGCTCACCAGCAGGGCGATCTCTTCCTGGTTGCGCGGGGCATGAACGGCGGGGAGGCGGTCGTAGCCGAGCTCAGTGGCCACGTTAATCACCCGCTGACGGGTGTCGTCGCTGAGCTTGATGTTGCGGGACTGGTTAAGCACCAGCGATACCGTCGCCTGCGACACCCCTGCCGCCCGCGCAATATCGTTCATCGTCACTTTCGTTTTTCGCTTCATCCGTCCTCTCCCTTTCGCGATTTCGCATCATACCCTAACCGCACGCTTTAGCGCCGTCGATCACGTTTCTCATTCATCGAAGCGTGAACTTTGTGAGGGCCGTCGCTTTTCTCAACGCCGTGATTTGCGCATTTATCCTGCAACTAATATTTATTAGCTAAATATTATCAGTAAGAGGACGCGTAATGAAAGAGCAGTGGAGCAGGGAGCAGGCACAGGCGTGGTATCAGCAGAAAGGCTGGCTGTGCGGGTTTAATTACCTGCCGTCGACGGCGGTGAACTGGACCGATATCTGGCAGGAAGAGACCTTCGATGCCGCCACCATCGAGCGCGAGCTGGGCTGGGCGGCGGAGGCGGGTTATAACACCCTCCGCATTAATCTGCCGTTTATCGTCTGGGAGCACGACCGCGACGGGCTGATGGCGCGCATCGACCGCTTCTTGACGATTGCCGACAGTCGCGGCTTCAGCACCATGCTGACCCTGATGGACGACTGCGGTTTCTCCGGCGACGAGCCGTACCTCGGCCCGCAAAAGCCGCCGGTACCGGGCAAGCACAACAGCCAGGCGGCGGCGAGCCCGGGGCGCGACAAGGTGTGCGATCCTGACTGCTGGCCGCAGATTGAGCGCTATATCCGCGACGTTGTTCGCCAGTTCCGCGACGATAAGCGCGTGCTGCTGTGGGATCTCTACAACGAGCCGGGCAACCGCGGCATTTTCGCGACGGGCACGCAGGAGGTGCAGTACGACGCGAAGCTGGAGACCTGCGCGCACGAGTTGATGAAGCTGGCGTTCCAGTGGGTGCGTGAAGAAGACCCGACCCAGCCGCTCACCGTCTGCGCGTGGCGTCTGCCGCCGGAAGAGGAGGGCGAGACGTTCTTCCAGCATCCGCTGGACCAGACCGCACTGGCACTCTCGGACGTGGTGAGCTTCCACGCCTACACCCACACCGGCCACATGACGGCGATTATTCAGCAACTGCAAAAGCTCGGGCGCCCGCTGTTCTGCACCGAATGGCTGGCGCGCCACGTGGGCAGCACGATGGAAGAGCAGCTACCGCTGATGTACGCGGCGAAGGTCGCGCCGTATCAGTGGGGGCTGGTGCGCGGCAAAACCCAGACGTGGCTGCCGTGGCCGGTGGTGATGAAGGAGTCCACGGACTACTGCCGCCTCTGGTTCCACGACGTGTTTGAGGAGAACGGCATTCCGTTCTCACGCCGTGAAATCGCATTAATGCAACAGCTGCGCAAGATCGCCCCGCAGGCGCAGGGCTAATAATATCGACCCGGCGGCCGACCGCCGGGCAACCAGGCAGGCATATAACAATGGCAATGACAATGAAAATACCGTCTCGCGAGTTGTGGTCTTATTTTGGCTATGGTTTAGGTCAGTGTTTTAGCTTTGGTTTAGTGGGTTCGTTTATTAACTATTTTTACACCGACGTGCTGGGGATCTCGGCGCTGGCGGCGAGTACCATCTTCCTGATTGCCCGCGCGTGGGACGCAGTTCACGATCCGCTGTTTGCCAGCATCATGGATACCATTAACAGTCGGTTCGGCAAGTTTCGCCACTTTTTGCTGATTGCGCCGCTGCTGATCACCGGCGTCACGCTGCTGTCGTTCTATAAAATCGAAGCAGACATGACCACCAAAATCCTCTACGCCGGGGTGACGTATATCCTGTGGGGGACGCTGTATGCCATCTCCGATATCCCGTTCTGGTCGATGTCGTCGGTGATGACCAACGACTCCGCCCAGCGCACCCGCGCGGTGACGGCGGCGATGCTCGGGGTGAACGCGGGGATTGCCTGCGCCAACATCTTCTTCCCGAAGCTGGCGGCGTTCTTCGCCCAGTACAGCAATGACAAAGGCTACTTTATGGCGGCGCTGGTGATGATGCTGGTGGGCCTGCCGCTGATGCTTAACGGCTTTATGCAGATCAAGGAGCGCGTGCCGCCGAGCCCGGAAAAGGTGACCATCCGCGACACCTTCCACAACCTGCGCCAGAACAAGCCGCTGTTTATTGTCCTGCTGTCGTTCTTTTTCTGCGTGTTCCACAACGTGGCGGGCGGGCTGTATATCTACTTCTTTATCAATAATCTGGGCGACGGCAGCCTGCAGATGGCGATTGGCGTGATGGGTATTGTGGCGGCGGTGCTGTGCCTGGTCGCCCCGATGCTGACGCGCCGGATGCAGAAGCGGAAGCTGTTTATGATCCTCTGCGGGCTGGACGTGGCGGTGCGCGTGGTGATGTGGTTCATCGGCTATCAGCAGGTGACGATGCTGTTCATTCTGCTCGGCCTGAGCACGCTGTTCGTGATGATGACCAACATCCTCACCTCGTCGATGATTGCCGACACCATTGAGTACGCGGAGTATCACACTCACAAGCGCTGCGCGGCGATCACCTTCTCCGGGCAGACCTTTACCGGCAAGATGTCGGTGGCGGTGGGCGGTGGGTTAATCGGCGTGTTCCTGACGATGATCGGTTACGTGCCGCAGGCGCAACTCCAGAGCGAAGGCGTGCTGTCGGGGCTGTTCTTCGGGATTTGTTTGTTACCGGCGATTGGCTCGTTGATCCGCATGGGCTTTATGTCGCGCTTTACCTTTACCGAGGAGAAGCATGCGGAGATTTGTCGGTTGCTGGCGGAGCGGAACGCGTCTGCGAAAGCGCCGGGTGGCGGCTGCGCCTTACCCGGCCTACAGAAAATTACAGCGACTTCACAAACGCCAGCAGATCTTCGTTGAGCTGGTCCTGGTGGGTCAGCGCGAAGCCGTGCGGCGCGTTGTCGTACACCTTCAGCGTGGCGTTTTTGATCATCTCTGCCGCCAGCTTGCCGGTGCTTTCAAACGGCACGATCTGGTCGTTGCTGCCGTGAATCACCAGCGTCGGCACGTCGATTTTCGCCATATCCGGGCGGAAGTCGGTTTCGCCGAACGCGGTCACGCAGTCGATGGTGCCCTTCAGTGACGCCAGCAGGGCGATGTTCAGCGTCTGGGTCAGGGCACCGGCAGAGACGGTCTGCCCGGCATTGATGCCGTAGAACGGGGTGGCGAAGTCGCTGATGAACTGGGCGCGATCTTTACGCAGGCCGTCGCGAATGCCGTCGAACACGCTCTGATCCACACCCTGCGGGAAGGTGTCCGATTTACCGAAGATCGGCGTGACCGCGCCCAGCAGCGCCAGACCGGCCACGCGTGCGCTGCCGTAGTTATTGATGTAGCGGGTCACATCGCCGCCGCCCATGGAGAAGCCCACCAGCGTCACGTCCTGCAAGTCCAGGGTGGTAATCAGGTCGTTGATATCGGACGCAAAGGTGTCGTAGTCGTAGCCGTTCCACGGCTGATCCGAGCGGCCAAAACCGCGACGGTCAAAGGCGATGGCGCGGAAGCCGCGTTCGGCCAGATAGTTCAGCTGGCTGTCCCACATGTCGCCGTCCAGCGGCCAGCCGTGGCTGAAGAGAACCGGTTTACCCGCGCCGCAATCTTTGTAGTAAATCTGCGTGCCGTCTTTTGCCTTAAACGTTGCCATAGTGTGTTCCTGTACAGGTGATGGTTATGGTTATACCGGCGCGACCAGGTAGCGAATAGCCGGTGATGTTGTGCCCTGATGAAAAGCCAGAACGCGGCTCTGCAGCAGGAGGTCATTCATGGTGTGGCGCTCCTGCTGGCGCAGATGCTCAATCCAGGAGCCCATCAGGAAGGTCTCGATAAACAGTCCGGGGCGCTCGATATCCTCGTATACCGCCCAGCTCATCGCCCCGGCGCGGCGGCGTACCCGGCGCAGCTCGTGCACCGCCTGCAAAAACGCTTTCGCGTTGTGCGGGTCGATGATGTACTCGTGCGACACCAGCACCGGGCCGCGCTCGTTCGGCAGGTCGATCTCCACGCCGTCCAGCGGCTGGCCGCTGAGGTCGAGATTTAAATCAGGATCTTTCTCCAGCTTCCAGCGGGACACCGTCGCGCTCGCCAGCACCATCCCCAGCGTGGCGACCACCAGCGAGGTCGGGGTGCCAAACTGCGAAGCGATCTGTCCCCAGAGGGCGCTGCCGGCGGTCATCGAGCCGAAGAACACCGTCAGATAAACCGCCAGCGCGCGGGCTTTCACCCAGCGTGCCGCACTGCGCTGCGCGCCGAGATTGAGGGTAGAGAGCACCGCAATCCACGCGAAGCCGGTGAAGAACTCAAACAGGTTCAGCAGCCAGAAGTGGCGTACGAACGCCAGCGCCAGCATGGTAAGAGCAAACGTCAGGCTGGCGGCCACCATCAGGCGGTCGGCGTTCAGCCGCTGGCGCAGTCGCGGCAGCAGGATGGCCCCGGCGATCGCCCCCAGGCCAATGCACGCCAGCATCACGCCGTAGCCCGCCGGGCCTAAGCCCAGCTCGCGACGCGCCACCAGCGGCAGCAGGGCCCAGCCCGCGCTGCCGAAAACGAAGAAGGCCACCGTGCGCACCAGCACGTTGCGCAGCACCGGCGCGGCGTGTACGTAACGGATGCCAGAGCGCACCGCCGAGAAGAAGTGCTCCGGCGGCAGACGCTGCACTGTCGGTGCGGGACGCCAGCGCCACAGCACCCACGCCACGCCGACCACGGAGAGCGCGTTCAGGGCAAACACCATCCACGGCCCGGCCAGCGACAGCAGAAAACCGCCCAGCGCAGGGCCGATTGCCCGGCTGATGTTCACTCCGAGTGAGTTGAGCGCCACAGCGGCACCCAGCTCCGGCTTGCTCACCAGGTCGGGCACCACCGCCTGGAACGGCGGCGAGCTCATCGCCGCCCCCACGCTCAGCAGAAACGTCGTCACCAGCAGAACCGCAGGCGTGACGTGGCCGGTGAAGGAGAGCACCGCCAGCCCGGCGGCGGCGATGAACACCCACAGCTGGGAGAAGAGCAGGTATTTACGTCGGTCGACGATGTCCGCCATCACCCCGGACGGCAGGGCGAAGAGGAACATCGGCAGGCTGCTGGCCGCCTGTACCAGCGCGATATCCAGCGGATCGGCGCTCAGGCTCAGCATGCTCCAGTTAATACCGACGTCGCTCATCCATGAGCCGACGTTAGAGACCACCGTGGCGATCCACAGCATGCGGAATACCGGCTGGCTAAGCGGCTGCCAGGGCGAAACCGTCGGTGCGGGCGTCGTCTCGACGTGGGCGTCACGAACGTCGTTAACCTGGGTCATGCAAATTTCTCCGTTACCTTACGCTGCAGCCGCCACTGGCCCGGCCCGGTGAGGGCAAGGGTGGTGAAGATAATCAGCAGCAGCCAGCCAAACTGCCCTTCGGCAATCGACCAGTTGGGGTGAACCGCCAGCATCGCCACCAGCAGCACGGCGATAATCGGCAGGCACGCCAGGCGGGTGTAGACGCCCGCAATGATAAACAGCGGGCAGATCACCTCGGCGACAATCGCCGGGATCAGGCTCGCCCAGGGCCCGAAGCCGAACGGATCTTCAATGCGCGTCAGCTCTTCGCTGAAGTGCAGCACCTTCGGCAGGCCGTGCACGTACAGCAACAACAGGCTGCCGGTCAGGCGCAGGAAAAACAGCCCCAGGTCTACCCGGGGCGGAGCAAAGGTGTTTTTCATCAGAATGCAAAGCAGCTGCAGCCCAGCGCCCCCCAGAATGCGTTATCGTCCGACACCGGTATCTCTGACGTGCGCGCAAAATCATGCTGGTGGCTGTGCACCCCGCACGGGCCGCTGCAGTGGTGGACGGCGTTCATACCCACGCGTGTGGCCTGCGGCGGCGCGCTGCGGTAGTGGCCCGGCACCTTCACCACCGGGGACCACTCGGGCAGGACCGGAATGGCAGGCGGGGCCAGCGGGCCAAAGCTGCCTGCGGCGTAGACGATATCGCCGTTGACCACCGTCAGGACGGATTCGATGCCCTTGATCTCCTCTTCCGGCACGCGGAAGTAGTCTTTGCTCAGCACCGCCAGGTCGGCGAGCTGGCCAACTTTGATCTGCCCTTTCTGGTTTTGTTCGCTGGAGAACCATGCGCTGCCCTGGGTCCAGAGCATCAGGGCGGTGTCGCGATCCAGACGGGCGCTGTGATCGTACATCTGCATCCCGCCGACGGTACGGCCAGAGACCAGCCAGTAGAGGGCGGTCCACGGGTTGTAGCTCGCCACGCGGGTGGCATCGGTGCCTAAGCCCACCGGTACGCCGGTCTCCAGCATTTTTGCCACCGGTGGCGTATGGCGGGTGGCTTCAATGCCGTAACGCTCGGCAAAGTATTCGCCCTGGAAGGCCATACGGTGCTGCACGGCAATGCCGCCGCCGAGCGCTTTGATGCGGTCGATGTTGGCCTGGGTGACAGTCTCCGCATGGTCGAAGAACCAGTGCAGGCCGTTAAACGGAATATCGCGGTTAACTTTTTCGAACACGTCCAGCATGCGGCTGATGGACTCGTTGTAGGTGGCGTGCAGGCGGAACGGCCAGCGGTGCTCAACCAGATGGCGCACCACGCGCTCCAGCTCATCCTCCATGCCCGGCGCGAGATCCGGGCGTGGTTCGAGAAAATCTTCAAAATCGGCGGCGGAGAAGACCAGCATCTCGCCCGCGCCGTTATGGCGGAAGAAGTCGCTGCCCTGGCCCGGCGTGAGCATGTCGGTCCATTTCTCAAAGTCTTCCAGCTCGTGGCCCGGACGCTGGGTAAAGAGGTTGTAGGCGATGCGGACGGTCATCTGCTTCTTCTCGTGCAGCTCGGCAATCACCTCGTAATCTTCCGGGTAGTTCTGGAAGCCGCCGCCCGCGTCGATGGCGCTGGTCAGCCCCAGACGGTTCAGCTCGCGCATAAACTGGCGGGTGGAGTTAACCTGCTGCTCCAGCGGCAGCTTCGGCCCTTTGGCCAGCGTGGCGTAGAGGATCATGGCGTTCGGACGGGCGATCAGCATCCCGGTCGGGTTGCCGTTGGCGTCGCGCTGGATCTCGCCGCCCGGCGGGTTTGGCGTGTCTTTGGTGTAGCCAACCACCTTCAGTGCGGCGCGGTTGAGCAGGGCGCGGTCGTAGAGGTGCAGGATAAAGACCGGGGTGTCCGGCGCGGCGTCGTTAATTTCGTCCAGGGTTGGCATGCGGCGTTCGGCAAACTGGAACTCGCTCCAGCCGCCCACCACGCGCACCCACTGTGGCGATGGCGTGCGCAGGGCTTGTTCTTTCAGCATCCGCAGGGCATCGGCCAGAGACGGCACGCCTTCCCAGCGCAGCTCGAGGTTGTAGTTCAGCCCGCCGCGAATGAGGTGCAGGTGGGAGTCGTTCAGGCCGGGGATGGCGGTGTGGCCTTTTAAATCCACCACTTTAGTGCCGTCGCAGTGGTGTTGCATCACCTCGGCGACGGTACCCACTTCCAGAAATTTTCCGTCGCGCACGGCGACGGCTTCCGCCACAGGATTCTCGCGATCGACGGTGTGAAACTGGCCGTTAACCAGAATGAGATCGGCTTTTCCAAGGGTAACCATAACTGCTCCTGACTGAGAGGGGAATGGTCAGAATTATGGGAACCGGTTTCGGCAAAGATCCAGTTATACAATAGGATAGGTATACCAAAGTATAACTATACCTAAGGTTAACTATACGAAGAGATAATTACGCACAGGCGCAGAAGGCCGCAGGATGGGGACGACTTTATCGGCGTGGCACTCACGGCGATTTCACCCTTAACCACTGGAAAATGCTATGACCTCTTCAAAGCTCGAAGTATTAACCCCTGCGAACTGTCAGATTATTTTCATCGACCACCAGCCACAGATGGCGTTTGGCGTGCAGTCTATTGACCGCCAGGTGCTGAAAAACAACACCGTGGCGCTGGCGAAAGCGGCCAAAGTGTTCAACATCCCGACCATCATCACCACCGTAGAGACTGAAAGCTTCTCCGGTAACACCTACCCGGAGCTGCTGGACGTGTTCCCGGGCCAGGACATTCTGGAGCGTACCTCCATGAACTCCTGGGATGACCAGAAGGTGCGCGACGCGCTGAAAGCCAACGGCAAGAAGAAGGTGGTGGTTGCCGGTCTGTGGACCGAAGTGTGCAACAACAGCTTTGCCCTGTGCGCAATGCTGGAAGGTGACTACGAAATTTATATGGTGGCGGACGCGTCTGGCGGTACCACCAAAGAAGCCCACGACTTTGCCATGCAGCGCATGATCCAGGCGGGCGTGATCCCGGTGACCTGGCAGCAGGTGATGCTGGAGTGGCAGCGCGACTGGGCGCGTAAAGAGACCTACACCGCGGTGATGGATATCGTGCGCGAGCACTCCGGCGCGTACGGCATGGGCGTGGATTACGCTTACACCATGGTGCACAAAGCGCCGTCTCGCCAGAAGAGCGAGCACCGTACCTTAGCGCCGGTCCCGGCCCGCTAAGTCCCGGCGGCAGGCTGGTCCCTCATCCGGCCTGCCACTGACTGCTTTCTGGAGTTCTCTATGAGTACAGGGTTGATATCCCTTGCGGCAGGCGTGTTGATCGGCCTGATGTATGCCGCGCTGAAGGTACGCTCCCCCGCGCCGCCCGCGCTGGCGCTGATTGGCCTGCTGGGGATGCTGGCCGGGGAGCAGGCGACGCGCCATCTGTTAGCCCGCGACAGCGTGGTGAGCGTTCCGGCAGTGGTTCACCATCCGGCAGGAGAGTCATCATGAAGGCCTGGATAATTTCGCTGGTGTGCGGCGTGCTGGCTGGGGTAATTTACGCTCTGCTCAACGTCCACTCTCCGGCACCGCCGGTTGTCGCCCTGCTTGGCCTGTTTGGTATGCTGGTGGGCGAACAGCTGATCCCGGTGGGACGTCGCATACTGAATCGCGAACCGCTGACTCTGGCCTGGTTTCGTCACGAGTGTGTGCCGAAAATCAGCGGCACGGCGCCTCCCGCGCCCGTGAAGGAAAACCGCGACGTTTAATGATTTTTTGAGGAATAACAGCATGACGCTGCCGTGGCGCATTGCCATCATTGATGACGAACGTTCTGTCCGCAGCGGGCTGAGTAACCTCCTGGAGTCGGAAGGGTATGCGACCGACACGTTTGATTCGGCAGAGGTGTTTCTGAGCCACCCGTTCGCCCTGTCCGGCGCGGCGCTGGTGATCACCGATATCAAGCTGCGGGGCATGAACGGCCTGGAGCTGTTTGAAAAGCTGCGGCTGTTGGCTGCCCCGCCTCCCCCCGTACTCTTTATCTCCGGTCATGCTGATGAAAATATGCAGCGGTACGCTCTTGATTTGGGCGCCGCTGCATTTTTGCGTAAGCCTATTAACATCGATATTCTGCTGGATCATATTCAGCGGGAGCTGGCCCGCCGACAATAAGGATCGCGGATGAACGAAAACGAGCTGCCTGCATTCTGGCCCGCCCAGGGAAATCTCCATGATGGGCGGGTTTTTGTCCTTAAAGAGGATGTCATTTTTACCGTGCTGGCGCAGGAGGGCGGGATCTCCTGGATGAACGCCCGACATCCCCATTCTGGCGGCTCCTTTATCATTGCCACCGCGGTCAGCGACGAAGAGGAAGAGCGGGCCACCCGGCTGCTCAAAAATGAGTTTGCGTTGCGCGATCACCTTCAGGACAGCTGGGCCATTCGCGCCGTGGCCTCCACCCAGTACCGGGGGCGTTTTGCACTGGTGTACGCGCCATTTTCGTTTGAGCTGCTGGCGCGACGCGCGGGCAGGGCGATCTCGGGGATCGCCCGGTTTATCGAGCTGGCGATCCAGATCTGCACGCCGCTGCGTCAGATGCATCTGCAGAACCTGATCCACGGCGATATCAAGCCCGGCAATATCTTTGTTCATCACGATTCAACCTGCCGTCTGGGCAGCTTTGGCCTGTCATGCAGTATCTCCGGGGCCTTTTCCCAGACACGGCTGGCCGTCTCTGGCGGTACGCCCGCCTATATGTCCCCGGAGCACACCACCCGCACACAGCGGGCCGTCGATTGCCGCAGCGATCTCTACAGCCTCGGCATTGTGCTTTATGAGCTCCTGACCGGACGCCTGCCGTTTGATCTGGGCGAGAGCGAGCAGACCAACTGGGCGCATTATCACATTGCCTCTGAGCCGCTCTCTCCCGCCGTGTTGCGCCCGGATGTGCCCGACATGCTGTCGACCATCATTCTCAAGCTGCTGGAGAAGCAACCCGATAACCGCTACCAGACCGTCGACGGGCTGATTGCCGATCTTCGACGCTGTCAGGCGACGTTAACCTCCGAAGGCGAGATCGTCGCCTTTACGCCCGGCCAGCAGGACCGGACGCCGGCGATCCATCTGGCGGACTCCCTGTTTGCGGCGCATCCGCAGGCAAACGACGTCATCGCCGCGTTTGAGCGGGTGGGGCAAAACATTGTGCCGGAGCTGGTGACGATCGGCGGGCCGTCGGGGATCGGTAAATCCTCGATTATCGCCACGGCGTTAAAAACGTTGCAGCAGCGCAGGGTGCTGCTGGCGGTGGGCAAGGTCGATCAGTTTTCGCCGACGTTACCCTACGGCGTATTAAGCTCGGCGTTTCGCACCCTGACGCTGCACCTGCTCGGGCTGCCTGCGGAAGAGGTGGCGAAGTGGAAAATCCGCCTCGCGCGCGCCCTGGAAGGATATGAAGAGCTGGCCGTCAGCCTGGTGCCCGAGCTGGGGTTGCTGCTGGAGAGTAAACCTCGCTTCTCGGCAGATACATTTTCCATTGATGCCCGGGCCCGCTTCAGCCATATGGTGCTGGCGCTGGTTAAAACCTTTGCCTCGCAGGGCTGTCCGCTGGTCTTGCTGCTTGACGATCTGCAGTGGAGCGACGCCGCCAGCCTGCAAACGTTGAAGCACCTGCTGGCGACCTGCGGTGCCATTCCGCTATTGCTGGTGGTGGCGCACCGGGACATCGCCTCGTTGTCCGATCCCGCGTTACAGCAGCAGCTCGCGAGCCTGCCGGCGTCGGCGCAACACGCCATCGAGATTATCCCGCAGCCGCTGACGGTGAAGGCGGTAGCACGCTGGCTGGGCACGCTGTTTCGCGTGCGCAGCGCCACAACAACCGACCTCGCCACGCTTATCCACGAGAAAACCGGCGGCAACCCGCTGTTCGTGCATGAGTTTTTCCGCCGCATTGTTGATGACGGGCTGGTGGTGCATAACAAGTATCAGGACAAATGGCAGTACGATCTGCAGGCGATCCGCGCCCGGCATTACACTGAAAACGTCGTCACCCTGGTGCTGGAAAAGCTCGAAGAGATGCCCGACGAGACGCGTCGTCTGCTGGGCAGCATTGCCTGTCTTGGCGGCACGGGCGAGCTGGAGATGCTGTGCCGCGTGGTCGGGATGTCGGTGGCGGAAATCCGTTATGCGCTGCACCCGGCGGTGATGGCGCAGCTGATTGTGCTGACGGAAAAAGCGTATGCCTTTACCCACGACAGGGTGCAGGAGGCTGCTTTCGCACTGCTGGATCAGCGTGAGAGGAGCCACCTGCACCTGACCACCGCCAGCCTGCTGGCCGAGGCCGCGCGTCAGGCGGCGGGGAACGAACTGCTGTTCCGCGCCGTGCACCACGTGACGGCCGCGCTGGATAGCATTCAGCCCGCGCCGCAGCGCCAGATGTTCCGCGAGCTCAGCCTGCTGGCCGCACGGCGGGCGAAGCGCACCGGCGATTATCATTCGGCCCTGAGCTACATTCAGACCGCCAGAGCGCTGGGCAATGCCGGGGCGGTGTCTGACTTTATGCTCGACATCGAAGAGGCGGGCTGTGAATTTGCGCTCGGCCACCTGGAGCGAACCCGCGAGCTGTGTGACGCGATCCTCGGCTGCCCCGGCGGGCTGACTGAAAAAGCGCTGGCGGCTAACCTGCTGGTGGAAGTCTACATTCGCCAGTCCGACAGCCGTCTGGCGCTGGAGGCGGCGCTGTGCTGGCTGGGGATTTTTGGTATCCAGATCAGCCACTACCCGGAAGACGTCGAGTGCGACGAAGCCTGGAAACACTTCTGCAACCGCGTGGGTGACGCGCCGCAACAGCAATTTGTCCAGCTCTCGCAAATGGACAACCCGCAAACCGAAGCGGTGATGAACCTGCTGTATAGCGCCAGCATTTGCGCCAGTTTTATCTGTCCGCGCCTGCACTTTTTGCTGCTCTGTCGCATGATGCACCTGACCCTCGACCACGGTATCACCGGCGCCTCCACCACGGCGATGGCCTGGTTTGGGGTGTTGATTGGCCAACGCTACGCCGAGTATCGCCTTGGTTTCCAGTACGGCACGCTGGCCCGCGAGCTGGTAAACCGTCACGGCTACGATGCCTTTGAAGCCAAAACCCTGCTGCCGCTCGATCAGCTCAGCGTCTGGACCCAGCCGCTGTCGTTCACCATCGAGTGCGCCAAGGCCTGCTTTACCGCCGCCGTCACTCACGGTGATATGACGGTGGCCTGCTTTGCGGCCTGCCATCAGGTGATCAACTTCCTCTCGCGGGGCGATCATCTGGACGGGGTGCTGACCAGCATCGATCGCGGTCTGGCCTTTGTCCGTAAAACCCACTTCCAGGACATCGAAACGATTTTGATGCTCCAGCGCGGCTACGTTGAGTTTCTGCGTACGCCGGTCATCGGCACCTGGAGCGCCGCACAGGTGCTCCCTGAAGCGATGCTGCCAGCGGCGCCTGAGCAGGCCCCGGAGCAGACCTCGACCATGCTGTTCTGGTACTGGCTGTACCGTGGGATGGCGCACTTTACCTGCGGGGAGTATGCCGCCGCGCAGGCGGAGCTGGAGCAGGCGGGCTGGTTCGCGTGGTCTGCGCCCGGCCACATTCACCTGCTGGATTACCATCTCTACAGCGCCCTGTCGCTTTCCAGACAGCTGACGCCGGAGACCTTCTCGGCGAATCACCGTCGCAGCATTCACGCCCACTACGACAAAATCGCCCTCTGGGCGCGGATTAATCCGGGCACGTTTGCCGACAAAGAGGCGCTGATTTACGCCGAAATCGTGCGTCTGGACGGGATGAACAGCATTGCGCTTGAGCAGTATGAGAAAGCGGTGCGCCTCTCGCGGGAGGGCGGTTTTAATCCGCTGAACGCGCTGGCCCACGAGCTGGCAGGGCGCTTTGCCCTTGCCTGCGGCTATCCGACCGCCTCGGACGCCCACTTCCGCGGGGCGATCGCCGCCTGGGGCCGCGCCGGTGCACAGGCAAAAGTGCGCCAGCTTGAGCAGGATTTTCCGCATCTTCTGAGCTCCGCCCAGGCCAGCGCGTACGACACGGTGGCTTTCGCGCAGAATGAAGTGATTCGCGATCTGCAAAGCGTGATCAAGGCGTCACGCGCGCTGTCTGAAGAAATTAACCTTGAGCGGTTGATTGAAAACCTGATGACGCTGCTGCTTGAACGGGCCGGGGCGCAGCGCGGTCTGCTGCTGCGCGTGAGCGACAACCATATCCCGGAGATCGAGGCCAGCGCGTGGACCAGTACCGACGGCGTGCGGGTGCGGATCCTGAAAGAGGTCCCGATGGCGACCGATATGCCGCTGTCGGTGCTGGCGGCGGTGATCCGCACCGGACAGGAGATCCGCACCGGCAAGCCGGAAGAGTTCCACCCCTTTAGCCAGGATCCTTATCTCGTGACCTCGGGGGCGGCCGTGATGTGCGTCCCGATGTTCAAACAGGCGCGGCTGGTGGGCGTGCTCTACCTGGAAAATCGCCTGATGCCGGAGGTCTTTACCGCCGAGCACTCCCGCGTGGTGAGCCTGCTGGGGGCGCAGGCGGCGGTCTCGCTGGAGACGGCGCGCCTGTATGCCGAGCTGCTGGCGGAAAACATCCAGCGTCGCCGCGTGGAGAAAGAGCTGCGATCCAGCCAGACCTCGCTGATGCTGGGCGAGCAGATCAGCCACACCGGCAGCTGGCGCTGGGAGCTGGAGCAGGATCTGATGTTTATCTCCGAGGAGTACGCCCGCATCCTCGGCCTGCCTGAACAGCAAAAGAAGATCTCCATGGCGGAGTTTTTGACCTTTGTGCATCAGGATGATTACGCCCGGATCAGTACCATCGTCACCCAAAGCGTACGCGAAGGGCTCTCCATGCGGGCGGAGTTCCGCATTAACCGTACCGATGGCTCAACCCGCTATATTCTCGGGATTGGCGATCCGGTGGGCGTGGGCAGCGAGGTGAACGAGTATTACGGCATCATCACCGACATTACCAGCCAGCGGGCGGCGGAAGATGCGATGCGGGTGGCGCAGGCAGATCTGGCGCGCGTTTCCCGGGCGACCACCGTCGGGCAATTGACCTCTTCCATTGCCCATGAGATCAACCAGCCGCTGATGTCGATCGTCTCCAACGCCGGGGCGAGCCTGCGCTGGCTCAACCGGGAGCCAGCCCGGCTGGATAAAGTGCGTGAAGGGCTGGAGGAGATCGCCGCTGAAGGGGCGCGGGCGGGGGAGATCATCCGCAGCATTCAGTCCCTGACGCGCAAGCAGGATCCGACCTTCTCACGCATCGATCTGCACTACCTGGTCCACCATATCATCGCGCTGTCGCGCAGCGAGCTTGAGCAGCGACACATTAGCGTCGATTACCTTTTGCAGGCGCAGGACAGCTTTATCACTGGCGACAGCGTGCAGATCCAGCAGGTGCTGCTCAACCTGGTGATGAACGCGGTAGAGGCGATGGCCGAGGTGAAAGATCGCTCTTGCACCATCACCATCAGCACCAGCAATGCAGAAGGGAGAGTGCTGGTGGAGATAGCCGATACCGGCAGCGGCATAGAGCCTGAGCGGCTGGAGAAGATTTTTGACTCGTTCTATTCCACCAAAGCGCAGGGCATGGGGATGGGGCTGACCATCAGCGCCAGCATCATTGAGCGGCACTGCGGGAAACTGAGCGCGCGCCGCCGAGAGCCGCACGGCACCGTCTTTGCCTTTACGCTGCCGCTTGCGGCACAGGAAGGGTAACGGCTATTCCGTTGGCAGACTTTTGCTCAGGCGTTCCACGACCCTGACCAGCTCTGCCACGGAGCGCACCTGCATCTTCTCCATCACGCGGCGGCGATGGACTTTCACCGTGATTTCGCTCACCCCAAGCTCGGCGGCGATCTGCTTGTTCAGCAGGCCGCTTATCGCCAGCTGGAGCACTTCATGTTCGCGCGGGGTAAGAGACATATGGCGCTGCTTCAGGGCGTAGTGCTCTTTGTTACGCACGGCGTTGTTTTCCGCCAGCCGGAGCGCGGATTCAATGGCGTCGATAAGCGCGGCGGATTCAACCGGTTTGGTCAGAAACTCATAGGCCCCGCCTTTGATGGCGCGAACCGACATCGGGATGGTGCCGTGGCCGGTGAGGAAAATAATCGGGATCTCACGCCCGCTGTCCCTGAGGGCATCAGCCACCTCAAAACCGGAGATGGTGGGCATTTGCATATCGAGGATCACGCACGAAGGCAGATCCTCGAAGCGGTGCTGAAGAAATGCTTCTGCCGATGAAAAGCCGATAGCGTTCAGGTCTGCCGATTCCAGTAGCCCGGTCACGGACTGCCTGACGGCGTCATCGTCATCAACCACATACACAATGTGTTCCATTCACCGCCCCGGTGCTGATTTAAATGTCGAGGATGCAAACCGTCCCTTCGGTTACGTAAGAGACTGTTTATGCTGACTTTCATCTTAACACATTAAATATCATTATCATTTAACAATATGATAACCATATGAAGTATAGCGAGCCGGAGCAGGGGCGGTGAAGGAACGAAACGCTGTTTTTATGCACCGACAAGCTCAATGCGATTGCCGTCCGGGTCCGCGATTACCGCTTCATAGAAGCCGTCCCCGGTCATCCGCGGGGCGCTAAGCAGCGTGCCGTTTGCCCTTGCCTGTGCCGCCATGCTGTCCACCTGTGCTTTTCCGCCGACGTTGATGGCGATATGCGCCCAACCGATAAATTCAGGGTGGGCAGGCGCGTCGGGCAGGTCCGGAATGGTCATCAGCTCAATCGTCGGCCCCTCATCAAGGGTAATAAAATGGGATTCAAAACCCGGACGATTTTTACTGACGTAGCGTGCGTTGCTGCGGCCATTAAACACCGTTTCCCAGAACTGAACCTGGGCGTTAAGGCTGCGGGTCCAGAGTGCGACATGTGCAATATTCATTGTAACCCTCGTTGTTTGTGTTGCGCGGTTATGCAACATTATGCGCATTGATACTCGATTAGAATTATTAAAGGACTTTCAATGCTCGATTATGCAGCTTTTCCTGAACAGCGACAAGCGCGGATCCGCCAGATCCTTCAGAAGAGCGGAAGGGTGGTCTGTACCGAGCTGGCGAGCCAGATGAACGTATCCGAGCACACGATTCGCCGTGATTTACATGAACTTAGCAAAGAGGGGTATTGCAAAAAGGTCTACGGCGGCGCGGTGCTTCAGCTTCCGGATGCGGGCAATTTTTTAAGCCGCGAGCAGAAAATAAGTGCAGAAAAGCACACAATCGCGCAGAAAGCAGCAACGCTGGTTCAGGCGGGCGGGTGCATTTTTATTGACGCGGGGACAACAAACCTGGCGCTGGCGAAAGCCCTCCCGGCGGATCTCAACGTCACGGTGGTGACCAACTCCCCGGCCATCGCCACGGAACTGCTGCGCCATCCCCTGTGCGAGGTGATCATCACCGGCGGGCAGATCCAGCGGGCATCCGGCGGGTCGGTGGGCGCCACGGCCGCGGGTCAGATCCAGGGCATTATCTTCGATCAGGCCTTTATTGGCGGCTGCGCGATGGATCCGCAGATGGGGCTCACCGGCTTTGATTTTGCCGACTGCGAATTCAAAAAGGCGGTTATCGCCCAGAGCAACCAGACCATCGTGGCCCTGACGGCAGACAAACTTCCCGGCGTGGCGCGCTTTGTGGTGGCGACGTGTCAGGACATTGATGTGCTGGTGGTAGAAGAGGCGCTGGAACAGGGCGTTGTCGACGCGTTTGCGGCCCAGGACATTCGCATTGTGTGCGCCTGAGGACTTTCACGGGTAAAACAGGCTACACTCTGGTTTTAAGCGCTAAATGCTGAGGACATAACAATGCACTACACACTGAAAGACGGCGATAAGGATAAAGCGGAAGGGACACAGAGCGCACTGCAGCAGAAGCTGCTGGAATCCCGCTCGATTGTTATCTCCGGTGAAATCAACCAGGCGCTGGCAGAGAAAGTCATCACCCAGCTGATCCTGCTGCAAAGCGTGAGCAACGATCCGATCAAACTGTACATCAACAGCCAGGGCGGTCACGTGGAAGCCGGTGATACCATTCACGACTTCATCAAGTTCATCCGCCCGGACGTGCACGTGATCGGTACCGGCTGGGTGGCGAGCGCCGGGATCACCATCTTCCTGGCGGCGAAAAAAGAGCATCGCTACTCGCTGCCAAACACCCGCTTTATGATCCACCAGCCGCTGGGCGGCGTGCGCGGTCAGGCGACGGATATTGAGATTGAAGCGCGCGAGATCATCCGCATGCTGGACCGCGTGAACAAGCTGATCGCCGACGCCACCGGTCAGCCGCTGGAAAAAGTGAAAAAAGACACCGACCGCAACTTCTGGATGTCTCCGGCCGAAGCGCTGGATTACGGCATTGTGGGTAAACTGATTACCCATTATGACGATCTGAAGCTGGATTAAGTTTTTAACGCCGTGTACGTGTCGGGTGGCGGCTACGCCTTACCCGACCTACGCGTGCTGGTTTGACCCATGACAAGTTCCCCCTCTGCCTTCTTGCCTATAATCGCGCCTGTTTCCCCTCTCACTGGTGCTATCCATGGCGTATCAACTGAACCTGAACTGGCCGGAATTTCTTGAGAAATACTGGCAAAAAAAACCCGTTGTGCTGAAAAATGCCTTCCCGAATTTTGTCGACCCGATTACCCCGGACGAGCTGGCAGGCCTGGCGATGGAGCCGGAGGTCGATAGCCGTCTGGTGAGCCATTTCAACGGCAAATGGCAGGCCAGCAATGGTCCGTTTGAGCACTTTGACGGCCTGGGTGAAACCGGCTGGTCGCTGCTGGCGCAGGCGGTGAACCACTGGCACATGCCGGCGGCGGAGCTGGTGCGCCCGTTCCGCGTGCTGCCGGACTGGCGTCTGGATGATCTCATGATCTCCTTCTCCGTGCCGGGCGGCGGCGTGGGCCCGCATATCGATCAGTACGATGTCTTTATCATTCAGGGGATGGGCAGCCGTCGCTGGCGCGTGGGTGACAAGCTGCCGATGCGTCAGTTCTGCCCACATCCGGCGCTGCTGCACGTGGATCCGTTTGAACCGATCATCGACGAAGATCTGGCGCCGGGCGATATTCTCTACATTCCACCTGGATTCCCGCACGACGGCTTCACCCATGAAACCGCGCTGAACTACTCTGTGGGTTTCCGGGGGCCAAACGGCCGCGATCTGATCAGCAGCTTTGCCGATTACGCGCTGGAAAACGATCTGGGCGGAGAGCATTACAGCGATCCGGATCTGACCTGTCGCGAACACCCTGGGCGCATTGAGCAGTACGAGCTCGATCGCATTCGCCAGATGATGATCGACATGATCGGTAAGCCGGATGATTTCACAAAATGGTTCGGTAGCTTTGTCTCCACGCCGCGTCACGAGCTGGATATCGCCGCCGCCGAGCCGCCGTATGCGCCCGAGGAGGTGCTGGACGCGCTGCAGGGCGGCGAGAGATTGTCTCGCCTGAGCGGCCTGCGCGTGCTGAATATCAACGGCAGTTTCTTTATCAACAGCGAACAGCTCGAGACAGTCGACGCGAAGGCGGCGGACGCGCTGTGCCGCTACACTGAGCTGGGCCAGGCCGAGCTGGGCGATGCGCTGAACAACCCGGCGTTTGTCGAGGAGCTCACCGGGCTGATTAACCAGGGGTACTGGTACTTCGACGAGTAGTGCGGCCTGTTGCCCGGTGGCGCTGCGCTTACCGGGCCTACAACGGCGGTTTTCTCCCTCTCCCTGTGGGTGTACAGTCCGGGGACATGGTTGACAGGTGTTCGGGGACATGGTGAACACTTTTTAACATCCTTTACCCATGGTGATCGACTTTTTCTTC
>NZ_JBMKHJ010000049.1:0-23522 GCF_049237265.1 Enterobacter cloacae complex sp. IR5384
AACAGTAAGCGTCGGCATGGTTCTAGCGAACAGATGTCACCGACAGAATATGAAAACCAGTATTATCAACGGCTCGGAAGTGTCTAGATTATCCGTGGCGATTCACAATGCACATTATCAAAAGCAATAATCCACAATGGTCATTCTGTCAAAAGTAACTTTAGGGGGTAGCGATGGAAGTGAGGCTAAACTCGCTGTTACTGTTTCTGAAGGCCCCTCCCGAATGGGGGAAACAGCGAGTGCATTACATCTGTTCAATTCCCTCATCAAAGAGCATTCAAAAATCTTCTGTTCGTGAAAAAAAACGGAAATTTCCTCCGGTATAGTAATTTCACATCAGGAGGCGTCATGAGTAATTCAAATCTTATAAGTTCTATAGAGCTAACACGTAAAAATTTACGTGCTCAGATTGAAGGTTTGCGTGTTGAGGCTGAAGATCTCATTACAAAATACTGGATCAAGTGGAAGGAACGAAACCACCAAGAGATTAACCTTACCCGACATAGCAAAGTTCCAAAGAGGGAGTACCTGGGTTCTTACGCACCAAAAGTTGAGCTAATTGGTAATGCCAGAAAAGTAACGATCACTTGGCATCAGTTCAGCCCTTATAAAACAAGAGCGCCTAGCCACATGTCAAAACGGGTGCAACCAATGAAAAGTGGAAAATATTCTAAGAACTGTTTTGTAAACCATGCCAGCTGGGAATACGAAATGATTTCTGAAACGGAAGCATTGCTGGAGCCTTACAGAGAAATGCTTGAGCTCTATCATTCAGCATATATCGAACTTGGACGAAAAATCCGTCAATACTCAAAAACTAAGGTGGCACAATGAACGACGCAATTATCACGGACAATGAGCGTATTAACATTGAACCAAAAGATGTAATGGTAAAAGGTTCAAATAAAAAGCAAGGCGTAAACGCTCAAACTTCTACTCAACGTAGACCAGAGCACCAGGGTATGGCCAAAGTTATTATTAACCCCGGCACCCCAGACTTTAACCGGTTTTTAACTGCCAGAAATGGAGCAGTCATCAGAGGTTTTGATGATGTGAGTATCGCTATTTCCTCTCTCTTTAAAACGGTTGATGCAGTTAAACATCCTGACCTTGTTCAGGCTATTCAGGATTGGTTCAACGAGCTGCATGAAGAAAACAATAAGATGAAAGAAAATCTTGTTGCTTATATTAAGTCAATTGAGTTCGACAAGAATGACTCATTCATGTCATCAACTCAGTTTGTACCTTTCAGTTTTGAACCAGTACAACTCAACTTCAATAACCACAACACCATGAGGTTTTACAAGTACATCTTCGAGATGAACCAGCTCATGAACACAATGTATGAGTACAACTCATTGGGTTTACTGGCTGTAAGCGACTATCCGGTTATGTCTCACAACATTATAAAGAGTATTAATTTATATGTTGAGAATGTGAAAAAGACTCTGAATGTTTCTCGCCGTAAGGATGGGCCATACAGTCCAGCAGAGTTCATCACCAAAGTAATGCAATATAAAAGTGTGCAGGCATACATTGCAGCCGAACTGTCAGGCAAACGTCGATAAGGTATGATGATGAATTTCAGGGCGCTGTATTTATGTATTAAACGGATTTTGGGGATATTCTCATCTCAGGAGAATGATGCAACCTCTGTAATGATTGAGGATATATCAAGCCTCTCTCCTTTTGCGCAGATTCTAGGAGATCAGAAGTACACTGTTCCTGATCATCCAAATCCAGAAGTCCTGAAATTCATCGAGTATCCAACTCGTCCGACGGGCATACAGACATTTAATGAACAGTCAATCCTGTCTCTGTATCGGGAAAAGCTGCACTCAATTTCAATGATGTTAGCTATCAGCGATAGCGACATCAGGGACGATGCATATACATTTACTAATTTAGTTTTAAAGCCCTTGGTTGAATATGTTCGCTGGATACATCTTTTGCCAGCTTCCGAAAATCATCATCATAATGGTATTGGTGGGTTACTTTCTCACAGCCTGGAAGTGGCCATACTCTCTTTAAAAAATGCGCATCACTCAGAACTGAGACCAATCGGATATCAAGATGAAGAAGTAGTCCGTAGAAAAGTATATCTCTATGCTGCGTTTATCTGTGGTTTAGTCCATGATGCCGGA
Organism: Enterobacter cloacae complex sp. IR5384; assembly: GCF_049237265.1. Classification (NCBI taxonomy): domain Bacteria; kingdom Pseudomonadati; phylum Pseudomonadota; class Gammaproteobacteria; order Enterobacterales; family Enterobacteriaceae; genus Enterobacter; species Enterobacter cloacae complex sp. IR5384. Next base: position 2,145 of record NZ_JBMKHJ010000049.1, read on the forward strand.
AAGGTTTACGATCTCGACATTGTAAGCCTGAATTTAGCTAGTCCGATCATTTGGACGCCAAGCTCACAAAGTCTTCTTGACTGGGCACGTGAAAATGACGTGGTTGAATACGAAATCCACTGGCGAAAGCGTATTCATAATCAACATAATATCTGGTCCAGCGTTTTCCTTGAGCGAATCCTAAACCCGGTATGTCTTGCATTTTTGGATCGGGTAAATAAAGAACGTGTTTATTCAAAAATGATCACCGCCCTAAACGTTTATACTGATGGGAATGACTTTTTGTCTAAATGCGTGAGGACCGCTGATTTCTATTCTACTGGTACAGACCTTAATGTTTTACGTGACCCTATCATGGGTCTGCGTTCTAATGATGCAGCAGCAAGGGCCATTAGTACCATCAAGCACAACTTTACCAGTATCAATATCAACAATTACAATGCTAAGCCTATGCACATCATTATCGTAAATGGTGAGGTATACCTTAACGAGAACGCATTCCTTGATTTTGTTCTCAATGATTTCGAATTACATAAATATAACTTCCCTCAGGGAGAGGCTGGTAAGACCGTATTGGTAGAATCCCTAGTTCAACGTGGTTACGTCGAGCCCTATGATGATGAGCGTGTCGTTCACTACTTCATTCCGGGTATCTATTCGGAAAACGAAATATCAAACATCTTTAGAAATGGGATAGGGAAACTAGAATTCTATAACCTTCTTAAGCTAAGGTGGATTGGTTTAATCTTTGATTCCTATAAAATCCCTGACTCAGTGCCGGGTCTTTTTAGCGTTAATGCCAATAAAGACTTTATTTACATTGACGAGCAAAAAACAGTTACTGAATACAGAAGACCAGTGCCCGGTCGGGACGTTATAACTAAAATTACTGATACTGTTGAGACGGCTGTTCTTAAGGTTAATGATTTAGGCCGCTCCTCTGCCTCTATTGATGTTGATATACATTCTAAGAAAAATGAAGGCTCATCCGACGATTTTGAGAAGAAAGCCGAAAGTGATAATGAAATTGATAATGACACGCAGATAGTTAAATCTGAGGGTGAGGAAGCAGCTGATCCTGTCATTCCTGATATAGAAGAAAGTGAAGATGAATCGGCAAAGGACACGGAATCCCATGTCCTGGTCAACCAACTTCATGAACTCCTTTTAAGCGCTCCACTTTCCAATGACTATATAGTGTGTGTTGATGCTGTCCCCTACCTCAACATAGATACCACTATGGCATTGCTGCCGGGATTAGATGAAAAAGCATTCAGTGAAGAGCCCTATTTCCAACTGACATTCAGAGAAGGCTCTCTCGATGGAATGTGGATAGTAAGGGACATTGACGATCTGCGTTTAGTCCAGCTCGGCGATAACTGCGCCGGGTTCCAGCTCACCTATCATGAGCCAAGAAGGCCAACAACTTTAAAGTCACTTTTCAATACTTCTATGTATCAGGCATTAGTGATTAATGATGAGTCTTCTGTTGAAAACTCTGCCCCACGTCCAAAGCAAACGCTTGAGCTGCCTCCCCCACGTGTAAATGCAGTCGAAGAACATTCTGGCGACGTGGAATATCATGGAACCGATAGTGCATCCGCGACTGGTCCGCTGAAAACTGAGGCTGTGGAATATGAACATTATCAACATCTTTTTGAGAAAGAAGATGAAGAGCATGAGATCATTGATTATACCGATTTCTCACAGCTTAGTGTTTCTCGGCCAGAAGTCGGTAGTTGTGCAACAAGCTCTTCGGTCCATAATGAAAAGCTTCTCTCCGAGCCGTCAGAATTACCAGAACTTAACCGAGAACAGAACGCTGATCCCCAGGGTACGAATGAACGCTCTATGGATGTTTCTGTAGGACAAGAAAACTCAGAACCAGATACTGAGGGTAACTGCCCACCACCAGCTGAAGTTGTGTATTCCCAGACCGAAGCAGCCGCAACCAGTGTGATGGCAAGTGAAGAGCCCGCCTTACCTCCTGTACTTGAAGAATCAAATGGAGAGCATGCGCCCACAGACGCTAAGGGGCATCATCTTTCGCCAGCACTGGCCAGACTGTTCGCCCCAACAGCACCGGTAGAAAAACAAAATCCCAAGCGCAACCGGAATAAATCATCGGACAAAGCAGAAGTACAAAAACCAGCATCACCTGTTTCTGGTCACAATCTGAACAGTAAAGTCTTTGCATCTACTGAATCAGACCAAAATGGTGAATTCTCGCTTATAAGCGAAGGTGACGTTACAGAGCTTGAATTTGTAGAAATTGCGTTAGTACTGCATCAAATTCTGTCCAAAATGGAGGTGGCGTTTAAAAGAAAGCGCAAAAACAGATTTATGGTAAGTACTCCTAATACTCTCTATCTGACCCAATCTTGCGTGGAAAAATTTGGGTCGCAGTTAGAGGCTCAAGATCTTTTCAATAAGCTTCCTCAGTACCTCGTTAATTCTGGTGCTGTGATCAATACAAAATGCCATGCATTTAACATGCCTACTTTGCTGGCCGCATCAGACCGGGCGAAAGTGGACATTGAACGAATTATCAATAACCTGAAAGAGGCTGGGAACCTATAATGTCAGATTCGAAGAGGACTAACCTCCATGCACAAGAGAATTTTTATCGGCCTATTCTTGAGTATCGTAGTGCCTCAATACTTTTGATTTGTTCGGTTTCTATGCTTTATATGGGACTTTCTTCAGACGGACTGGACATCGCCCCAATAGTTCTGTTCACCTCAATATTGCTTTTTTTGCTGTGCCTTTATCGTTGCAAAACAGCAGCGCCATTTTTGATGGCTCATTGGCGTGTATTCAAGCGACATTTCATGTTCGTTAGTCTTGATTCACTGCGTGTAATTAACAAAAGTAACTTTTTCTCCAATGAGCGAAAGTATCGTCAACTGGTTCAGGATTATCAAAATAAAAATAAGGATATACCCGAGCGAAAGTCCTATTTTTGTGATGGGTTTGAGTGGGGTCCGGAACATGCGGATCGGGCATATCAAATAGCTAACCTCTCCAGTGATAAACGTGAGATCGAGTTGCCATTCGTCTTCAACCCAATTAAGAGACATTTTGACGCAATGGCTCGTAAGATGGGCGGCAGCAATGCAATTTTTGCTGTGGAACGTAGGGAACCCATATTTGTAACTGAAGACAATTGGTTTGGTCATACTCTGATAACCGGAAACGTGGGTACCGGGAAAACGGTGCTACAGCGTTTACTAAGCATTAGCATGCTTCATCTTGGTCATGTTGTTGTTGTCATAGATCCAAAGAACGATGCAGAGTGGCGAGAATCTCTAATGGAAGAGGCTAAGACCCTCGGTCTTCCTTTCTATAAATTTCATCCTGGCCAGCCAGCATCTTCGGTCTGTATTGATGTCTGCAACACCTATACTAATGTTTCTGACCTAACATCTCGTCTTTTGAGCTTGGTGACAGTTCCCGGTGAGGTTAACCCATTCGTTCAGTATGCCAAGGCTCTCGTTTCCAATGTGATTTCCGGGCTTTCTTACATAGAGAAAAAGCCTTCTATTTATCTGATTCACAAGAACATGAAAAGCCACATGTCTATTGTGAATCTTACAGTCAAGGTAATGGAGTCATGTTACGCGAGATATTATGGTTACGATGTCTGGACCGAAAAAGTTAAGTACGTCGCTAACGATACCTTGCCGGTACGTTTCAAGCGTCTCGCTGAATGGTTTACGGCTCATTTCATGAATTACGAGGGGTCCGAACAAATAGACTGGTTAGATACTGTTTCCCAGCTTATTGATTACTCAATGTCCGACCCAGAGCATATGGCTAAAATGACCGCAGGTATTATGCCTGTTTTCGATATGCTCATTGAAAAACCTTTAAATGAGCTTTTATCTCCTAACCCGAACTCAGTATCATCAAGAGAAATTGTAACAAGCGAAGGGATGTTCAGCACTGGCGGGGTGCTATACATTTCGCTTGATGGCCTTTCAAACCCCGATACAGCAGCTGCTATTTCTCAATTAATAATGTCAGATCTGACCTCCTGTGCCGGTAGTCGCTACAACGCTCAAGATGGTGATATGTCAGCTAATTCCAGGATAAGTATTTTTGTTGATGAGGCACACTCAGCCATTAACAACCCTATGATTAACCTTCTGGCGCAGGGTCGTGCAGCGAAAATTGCACTGTTTATTTGCACCCAAACCATCTCCGACTTTATTGCTGCGGCAAGTGTTGAAACTGCCAATCGAATTACGGGGCTCTGCAACAATTATATAAGCTTGCGAGTCAACGATACTCCTACTCAGACGCTTGTTGTAGAGAACTTTGGTAAGAGTGCGATAAGCACAAATATGGTCACTTATACGACCGGTTCAGAAACATCTTTGCCGCATAATAACTTCTCAGGTTCAATCTCAGAAAGAAAGCAGACAACTTTAGAAGAGAGTATTCCAAAGGATCTCTTGGGTCAGGTCCCTATGTTTCACATAGTTGCCAGGCTTCAAGATGGCAGGAAGGTTGTAGGCCAAATCCCTATTGCTGTTGCTGAGAAACAAATGAAGCCAAACACAACTCTGTCGGAAATGCTTTTCAAGAAGGCCGGAAAAGTTACTTTGCGTCAAAATCTCGATATCAAAAATCTTAATAAATTTCTAAGGAAGTTGCATTGATGGATGAAAAAATTGTCCTGACGCGCCAGCAAATTTTAAGCTCTGCACTAAAAGTCAGCAAATGTCGCTCGCTCGTAAAAAGGCGCTTTCAGTCTTTGGGTTTAAAGTACGCAGATTCTCAGGAAGTTCGAGATCGGCTAACTATGATAGAAAAAAACGCGTTTCATCATTTGGGAAAATTTTGTCAGAGCAACGATATCGATTCCCTATTCTCCATGGCAAATACCCTGTCTGAGCTTTTCCTTTTAAAGGGAGAGTTGATCACGACTGATCCCTTTGGGGACCGTGAAACCAGCTACTGGTCGGTACCACAAGGATCATGCCATGAATGGATTCAATCACTGACCACCAGCGAAGGTCCTGAACGTAAATTCGTTAGTTTCCGTATTTCTTTCGATAACAATGACGTACGGTGTGATCTTGTAAAAAAGAATGCCCGTATGCTTGGTTGTTATCTTTTGCCTTATTTCGTCGATTTAACACGCACGGTGGGCGCATTCATTAATTTGCCAGGTAGTGTCTCTTTTAAACAAGTACAGCGCATCAAACCCCAGATTCATCCAGAAACAACACATAGTCATATAGTTACTATTGAGGACTCTCCCTTTCTTTCTCGGTTAAAATTTAAAATCATTACTGCCATAGATCAGCTTCCTGACCCTAATGGCCTTTATACAAACACCTTTAACAGCATTATTGACCGTGCACTGCTGACTCATCTCAAAACCGAACAGGAAAAAATAGATAGTCCAAGAGTCTGCAAAAATGTGATTTCGGCTTTTGCCGACTCAACTCTTTCTCTGCCGGTGTTTAACATCGGCCTAAACGAGCAGTACAGATACTGGACGCCGTGGGGCATCAACTTTATAGAATTTTCCCGCCAGGCCGCAAAAGCAAGGACCGCTGTATTTGTTCCTGATGTGGGACAGATCGAGTGGAAAAGCGCAGAGCATAAAGAACTGGCGGAGTTAAGCCTCATCGACCAAATCATACCTAAACAGTACCACTGGCTCCTGGGTATCCCGACGATGTGGCGTAACAACTATTGCAATCACGATCAGAGGCTAGCTCTTTTTCGTGAATGGAGGGAAAGCAATGGCTGCGGATAATACAAGCAGGGCAGCAGTGCTCAGAACAATGCTTTTTTTTGGCATGGTCATTTATTTTGGTTACAGCTTGGCTTTCCAGAATACTGAGGAGCTCAAATATCAGATTACTCAGGAGGTTAATGCAAGCCGGTCCATCATATCAAATGACCGTTGGAAGTCTGTCATTGCAAATAGTGAAGCGACTTTAAATTGGTTGGTACATGACTATAAGTTAATTGACTATCTGAATACTATTCTGATCCCTGACACCAAAAAACCAGCCAGAGGTATTAACATTGTTGCTGAAAAATTTACCTCTATTAATTACACTATGGCCAAAAACATACCCCTCTTACTTTATCAGTCCATTTTCCGGTGGAACTTAATCCTGGGGTGGCTAATCGTTTTTCTGCCCTATCTATTTGCCATGCTAGCAGATGGAATGTACCAGTGGAAATTGAAGAGGTACGTATTTGGTAAGGTTACAGTTCAGTTTTATCGTATTTGGTTTCGAGCATTTTGGGTGATCAGTGCTTTAACGATGGTCTACCTGGTCATGCCAAATATGTCACTATTTAACAATATCGCTCAACTTTTCCCACCAGTCGCTTTATTGATACTGGGAATTGCATTGAATCGCTTGTGGTCTAACTTTCAAAAACTCATGTAAAGGTGGTCAGATGTTAAGCAGTAAAAAAAGGAAGTCCCCTACAAATATCAAAGAATCGCTCAATGATAACGCTGACCGTTTTTATAAGATGTTTCGCATTCATACCACGGCAAAAGTTGCTATGTCGCTAATTGCCATGACCGCTGTAGGGTTTTCTTTCTACAATCTTTACGAACAATGGCAGGACGCTGAAGGGAAGAAAGACCATATAGCTGTAATACGGATTTCTGGCGAGATGGGTACCGGCTCGGAAACGGGCGATGGAACAGTGATCGCAACAGCTCTTGCCAAAGCTTACAATAATCCCCATGCCAAAGCAGTTATTATCGAGGCAGAGTCAGGTGGTGGTGGTCCCTCTGACGCCATCATTATTTACCGCCAGATAAACGCGCTTAAAAACCACCAGCCACAGATTGAACGCGTATCAGATGCCGGTGGCTCTCTTTCATCTGTAGCCGCTGACAAGAGTAACAAAACCGGGAGCACAGAACGTGGCGATGAAGCACGGTCGAAGCAAAACTCCCTCGAAGTACTCTCCAGCGGTACCGGTCGTTTTTTCTCTGATATCGCAGACTCATATAAACCAATCATCGTTAGTGTGAAAGGCATATGCGCATCCGCATGCTATTACGCGGTATCGCCCGCTGATGCAATTTATGCCGACAGTAATGCCCTGATCGGTTCTATCGGTGTGCGTATGGACCACTGGAATCTGTCAGAGATCATGAGCACAGTAGGCGTCAAGAATGAGCCCCTTACGGCCGGTGAGTTCAAAGATGCTCTTGACCCCTTCCACCCATTGTCCGATTCAACGAGGGAGTTCATGCAGAAGGAGATCCTGAACACGATGCATGAAAAATTTATAACTGATGTTGAACTTGGACGGGGTAAAAAGCTTCTCTCGCGTCATGATGCCGATGCTGTTTCTCTCTATTCAGGCCGTGTATGGCCAACACCTCAGGCAGTTAAGTACGGCCTGGTGGATGGAGATCTTACGTCAGTAGAGATCCGTACACGTCTTTCAAAAATGTACTCCACTGACACGTTCAAAAACTACAATGAGCCTCATCGTAATCTCCGTTCTGCACTCGGCATGCTGATGAGCCTGTCTTCAAATATTGAGAGCCTTACCGGTACCACTACCCGCTTAGTAGAATCTGTTAATGCCACCAGCTACCCCTCTGTGAGGTAACATGGATGCTTTCAATCTGCTGTGGAGCATTACGGGGGTAGCTTTCATTATCCTTATTTTCGTCGTGTTGCTGTGTCTGTTGGGATTTATGACCTCTGCCATAGCGGAACGGCGGACTGCAAAGGCAATTGAATCTGGGCTTCCTGAAGAAGCTCAGGGGCTACTTAGTGATCTCACCTTTCAGTTGTCGGCTCATAGCACTACGCAGGTTGATCACATTCTCGTAGCCCCACATGGTATATACGTCATAGAGCAGAAAAACTACGTAGGCAAGCTCTACGGTACTCTGGAGGAAAGCCACTGGCGGAAATGGACTCAGTCCCGAACCCTCAAGTTGCAGAACCCGTTTAAGCAAAACCAGGGGCACATCAGGGCTATTCAGTCTGCTCTTAAGGCTAGAGAACTGGAATGTATCAATGTCGTCATCATAAACGGACGTTGTAAGTTTGATGGCATCAAGCCGGAATGGTTATGTATGGGGATGGACGATTTTATCCATAAAGTCAAACAACGACGAGGGCTACGGTTGTTCACACCGGAGTCTGTTCAGCACATCTGTTCGGTGTTGAAGTCAACAAGGAAGTCGCCAGGGCTCTATACGGACCTTACTCATATTCATAACATAACGACAAAGTACAAAGCCCCGATGAAATTCGAGCAACGAGTAACATACATTCTGCTCAACTTTATCCATTATCTGTGGGCAAGTCTGTTCACTAAGCAGAAGCCTTAGCGCTCTATCATTGGTAAGGCTGTAAAATGTCTGCAAAAGGCCCCATCGGTAAATTGTTGGGGCTTTTTCTTTGCGTAGTTCTGATACGGTTTATCCTGTGGAGCATTATGGCCACCAGCCAGCTGGTGACTGGCCAACGCTTTGTATGACGTAGCCTACTCAGGGCAGGCTATTTTAGAGGGACCGATTTTTATCCGGGCTAATTTAGAAAGAGATAATTTGAACTTAGGCGGGCTGACCACCAGCAGAGAGGTAAATCACTAGCCGGTGATATTGACAGAAGTCGTCAGGGGTTTAACGCCGGAATATTTTGCCAGGCCTCCTGCAAGGTCTGCAAGACTTCTACAAGTGATAGTGACGGCCACAGGACTGTTTCCGTCATTATCACTCCAGGTGGCTCGCACTCTACTGGTACCAGAATTAAAACAACACGAGTTCCTTTTACCTGGTAGGCAAGGTTTACTGCCGGTTGGCGGTAGGAGGCCAGTACACCCTCACCATATTGAGCAGGGTTACTTGCCCAGTTCCGCACCATTGCATACACCTGAGGCATATACCGACTATCCAGATCCCCTTTGGGCCGTCTGAACGGCACGATTTCTTCTGAGCGGTAGGTGGTCGTTGTTGTATTGGTTGTCATCTTTGTCACCTCCCCTGTTCGTCCATTTAGAGTTTTAAGCTGCTTTACACATCACACTCAACTGATTATTTAAGCTGGTCATCGTCTCTGGCCAGCATAGCCCAACCATTCGCCTGGTTTTCGCGGGAGTAAGGATTCATTTCAAAATAACTATCTACCGCGTCGCTGTCCGCAACAGAACTGTTGTTAGCTCTCTTTGAACCCTGAACCACTACAGCATCAACCTCTGCGGCTTTCCCGTTGCGCTGTACCAGGATTTTAACCGTATTGGGCTTACGTCTTGCGAGCAGTTTGTTGGCGATAAAAAGCACAACAATCCAGGCCAAAAGCACGTATAAAAATGTATTCATAATGCCCTCCTTTGTATGTGATTATTATACCTGCTTCCATTGCAGGCCAAACAGGTTCGGTGCATGAAAAATAGACTTCTCTCCGGCGTATAGCAATCTACTTACTGATCTGTTTTCGTATCAAACTGTATGGCATAACCGAGGGGCGTACGTGGTGAGTCAGAAAGTTACTTTTCCGTAATAGTTAATTTCAGATCCTTCTTCCAGTTACGCTTCAGTATAAAACCGATACCCTCTAATTCAGCATCCTTCACGTTTAATACGCTTCACTTTAAGGCAGGGCTTTTCGGTTGAAATGAATTCTTTTTCCGGTTGCTGGACATGGGTTTCATCCTGATAGTTAAAGTTGCAGGCTATCAGTCACCACCACCACCTCCGTCACCTCCTCCACCGCCACCATCACAACCACCAGCTATGCTATTTTCACCATTACAATCACCTCCGAGGGGGTTCAAATGGCTGCTCCCCTGTAGATGGTGTCCTTGCCAGATCGAACCCGAACCAGCGCCTCCTGAGCGTCTTTGCTTGCCCTGAGGCAATTGTGCAGGCTCACCAGCACCGGCGGTACCAAAAATGTCCCGGGCAATTTTATAAAGAAGGTAAAAAGGTACGCCCAGCATCATAAAAAAGATTACTGAAAATATTACACGTTCCATTGATGATCTCCTGTCTTGTGAGAGACCAGTTATATCAGGGTGATTCAGTATTTCCGTTTAGAAAAGAGTACTAATTTGGCCCTGTTCGCTCTTAATTTGCCATCCGGGAAAAAGTCATAGGGATAGGCCTGCCAGAGTCAATAACTTCCAGTGATCTGGAGGAGACCCCGGCTCTCTGAGCCCTCATGGATGGTACGGCTTTACCCCTTGTAAACAGATTCACGTTCCGCAGGACAAACATCGACTACTGACGTCTCATATTTGCTGACGCTAATCCGACGTCTCATTGCCGTCTGCTTGTTTTCTTTAAAGGGTGTATTAGACGAATATCAAATCGGAATGGTAGGGGATGTGTGGGCACCATGCCCGGCCCTCTTTGAGCATCTGAGAGATTGGAGACCTAGCCGGGTAAGATAGCTACTTTCTTACGGGTTACCCTTCAAATCCAAAGACGAAACGGACGCTGCCGTTCTCCACGTGGAGACGCTTTACTTCTTCGACAAATTCCTGGATCACCTCTCCGGCGTTATCGGGTGGTATGGCTGACAAAATTTCTTCCGAAGTCAGCCATGAGTATGAATGTTCACCGAATAAATCATCATCTTCGGACGGTATATCATCAGGTAATCCGCGTAATGCGTGGATAAAAACTGCTGATGTGCTCGCCCTTTCACGATCTACATCAAATCCGAGCCAGGCAAAGTGGAGATATGATCGGTCCCCTTTATAATTGCTTGATAAATTAATCCATTTACCAGGCTTTTCTTCCCTTTGAAATCGCCAGCAGATATCAACGCCCATTAAGAAACTCCATTACTATCGTTCGTATGAGATAACTATCATTTCAGAATACTATGACTTCTTCCCGTATAGAACTAATCGCTCACGCCATTTAGCTACTTACTTTTTTTACGTACGCTTGCAGCGCAGTACCTTGAGAGAAGTAAGTAAGACTGGGCGAAGCCAACCGGTTCCGCCACCTCGCTCACCGGCTTTTAGGCGTAAGCACTGAAGTCAGCCTCCATGCTAACTGGCGAGCCTGCGAAAGTCAGACTCGTTGTTATAAAGCGGCATATCGTAAGCAGTGTCTGAAATGAACATTCGGATCTGCTCAAGCGTCATGCCACAATGAAAACGGGTTACGCTCACATTGGCCCGGGGGAAGTCAGCACAAAATGCATTCAAAACATTCTCATGGACAATACCAATGTTGATTAACGCAGCTGGCCCGTTGTCACGGAAAGATACGACACGGAATCCCCCATACCAGCCTGACTGGGAGAAAAATGAAAATGCACTCGTTGCCAGACCATTAGACAGGTCATAGCGCAATTTCCCGCTCAGAGACTGGCTGTCTCTGCTGTACACGCGATTAATGAAAATGCCGGGACCAACTTCTACCGGCTGCTTGTTGCTTGCTAAACACGGAAAGCCCACCAGCGAAACCTCCCTTTCTCCTAACCAGTTTACCTGATACCCGGCAGTGAGAAAGTCAGTCAGTTCTACGCCAGAAAGAGCATTAATGGCCGCAATATCGGTATCCAAAATATTTACGTTTTTCATATTCATCTCATCTATATTCTAAAGTGCGTTTTTTGTCTATCAGCCCGAGGATTGAAAATTTGAATATTTAATGTGACAGAAAAATACCTGTCACCTTTTCAAAAACTGCCTGCAATTGAATATCGAGAGAGTCCATTTTAAAATCCACCAGCTCAGCTTTATTATCGCAAACCGAATAAAAATAGGAGTCAAATGCGTCTGTATCTTCATCTTTAAAAATACGGAAGGAATTAATTTTATTATGCCCTTCAAATTCGGCATGAATACCATAGCGAACCGAGCCGTCATCGAACTGAACAACCCGTCGTACAGAATTAATCCGGACGTACTGTTTTAAGGCCCTCGCGAAATCGGCATTTAACGCCAACGCTCGTAAGATTGAATCAGCGGTTTCATTCTGCTTTTTACGATCATATTCAAACATCCCACAGCCGGTGTTACGAAAGACCGGCTGAAGAGCATTAACCAGGTTGAAGGAATCCACGTTTCTGTCGTTTCTGTACATGAGATATCTCCTGCCCCTCCGCTATACGAAGGGGCTTGATAGGGTTACTGCCAGGCTGCGATCACTTCTTCGCACTGGAAATGAGATAAGCACTGCTGGAGTAAAAGGGCCAGCACCGCTGTGTTAGGGACGCGATTGTTACACCACGCGTTGAATAGCAGCTGCCATGGACCGGCATAATACCCGGCCAGTTTCTTTTTTTGTTTATCTGTGCAGCAGCTGGAAATGGCCTGCTGATAAAGGCTTTCATTCTCGGCACCAGAGCGTTGTTGCAGTGCCTGATAAATATAGGAGTAGACAGAATCGGAGCAATTAGATGCATAGGCCAGATTGGTTTTCATAATACCTCCTGTGTTTTTGGGTATTATATAAAACTCCGACCTACTGGCTAATAACCCACACTGTAATTTCTTTTAAAAACACAATAAATTTTCAAAATTGGACCAGTGTGGATTTAAGCGAGCAGTTTAAATCTTTATGAACTAGCTTTCAAAGAGGTTGGTTTTTCGGGAAGTTTTTTGCCAGACCAGCATGTTGGTTTTTTTTCTGTAGTGCAGATTAGCTGGTACCTGCCCCTTCTTACCTCTTTGAGCAATGACTGTTTGAAATATGGTAAGCCCAGTTCAAAAACCCAGTAACGACCGTCTGCAAAAACGACTGAATTTTCAACGCCATCCGAAGCCACCAAGGATGCATCATTAAGTAGACGTTCTTCATAATGAAATGGTAATGAAAATGTCAGATATAACGCACAAAGTACAAAGATTCCTGTGAGACTAACTGCCAGTGAACCACAATAACCAGAATAAACATTTAAATTTCTTTTGATAAATTTCTCATGCAAGATTACAAGCAGACAGAATACACAAGCTACCAGCCCAAATCCTACATGCAGATAAAACTGTCTTATTTCATCATTCCAGACGATGTTGTCCCATTTCGTGCTTAAGATTGAACCCAACAAGGAGATAATAAAAGCGGCAATTTGAGAACTGATAAAGTAGGAGAAAGCTGACTTTGAAGTTATTTTTTTCATAGAAACAGGAACCTCTTTACCTCGTTCCTGATCAGAGAAAAGACACAAAACGCACCATGCGCAAAAAACTGCAAGTCCAGATGCAATAATCTCGCGTAAAAACATATTAAACGTTTCCGATAATGAATAAGTAATTACCATATCCTCTCCGTAAGTCTACATATAATTCAGACGTGACAAATAATTAAAGGCATTGCTATTCTATCATTATGCATTGCGTTTAAAATCATTTCTAATTCAGCAGAGTAGCGATACAGGCATTTCGCTATCCTAAAATCTGGTAGCTTTCCATTTCCTTGCTGAGATAAATCAAAATAATTCTATTTATTGCCTATTCGGATGCTGCAAAACCTTATAAATCCGGATGTATATCACTTAACAGTGAACCATTCGGTGACTTGCTCTCCGTGAGGTCCACCGGGTTTATCCAGTAGGGAACATTCTGCTTTTACCGTTTACTGCATACGCGAGCAGGAATTCTGTTGCAGTTCTGCATTTGCCTGCTTTTCCAGTGCTGTCATAACCCGGCGGAGCATCGCCAGAGCCTGAACAGGCGAGCTCCCAAACTGCACTTTCACTTCATCCGTATCATGATCCTGAATCAGGTCGAGGATGTTCACTTCGATCCCTGCCCCGTTTTCATCTTTTGCCGTGCACTGAATACTTACCCGGGTCACCGAATCCGTCAGGACTGGCAGTGGGTTAGTCTTGTCTACGTTGATAAAAGCCTTCTTCATTGCCCTGTTTCCCCTTGTCCTGAAAAAGTTACCGACCCGTCCGGATGGAGGGGTCGGTCAGAAAATCATGCCTGTCCCTTATTCATCTTCTCAGCATGCTTACGCAGGTACTCTTTCAGGTCAGCATGAGCATTGATGATATCGTTCATTTCATCATTGGTCAGAACAAGCGTGTAAGTATCAGTGCTGACAGATTCACCTTCTTTAAGCTTGGCTTCTTCAGCAATACGTTCAAAAATCGGGATCGCGGTGTCGGCAATGACGGTCACGGTCTTTTTGTTCAGAACGCTGGACATGGATGGTGCTTTACCTGCCGGGTTCTGTTTAGGAGCGCTGTCCTTTGGAGCCGGAGCTGGTTCCTGTACCGGTGGCGTAACCAGCGTCTCTGTATTGCTTTCATCATTCAGTTGATCCGGTACCGGGGTGTTAACGGTAGCATTACCTGCCGGTTGCTCATCACCGGAGTTTTCCGGAGTCTGCGGATCTGCCATGCGCTCTTCTACCTTGGCAGCTTTGACGAATTTCAGCGTGTTTTTCGTCGCTTTACCATAGATGGAGATCGCCTTGTTGATGTTATCTACCGCATCCTCACCGCTGTACATATACTCGTCCAGCGCAACGTACATGCTCACCTGATCGCTCACAAGCATGGTCTGTAGTTCAGAAGGCAGGTCCAGTACACGAACCATCTGGCGAAGATGCTGCTCTGATTTACCACGTTTTTTTGCCAGTTCCGCAAAGGTCTTAGGCTCTTCTTTATCTTCAACAAGACGCTTAATTGAAAGCGCTTCAGCTACGACAGACAGCGCCAGGTTGGAGTTGCCGGTCAGGGTGAAGAGTTCTGCTTTTGAAGCGCTACCGCGAAACTCTTCGCAGCGAATACGAGTAATGCGTTCACGCCCTTCTGCTTCCAGCTGGCGGTTTGCAATAGCGATGGAACGGATACGGCAAGCCCCCTGACGCAGTACAGGTACGCCATTAACCATCTGAACAACGATAGGCGTCACGCTGAACGGGTCTTCCATGTAGGCATCGGCCAGGCTGTTCAGGTGTTCCACAACGTGAGGCATTGAATAGTAGAGCTCGCCCATACCGGCCGTGCGGGTGTTAAAGCCTTCCTGCTCTACAACAACCGAAGGGTCAATGATAAGGCCGTTACCTTTACGGGCACCGTTACCAGTGCGTTCCAGGTAACCACGAAGGCTGATTTCGTTGCTGTTGTTTTTTACTTCAGTTTCGATTGCGGACATTTTTGTTCTCTCTTTTGGTTGGTTGTTTAACTGCGCTACAACACAACAATACCAGGTTCGACATTTTTTCTAATAGGTTGCACAGAAGAAAAAGTAACTTTTCTTAAAAAAAATTCCTGAGACAATACTACTCGATCCGTCCGTTTTAAATCTTCACAACAGTGGGCCGTTTTTACGTTTAAGCAAAATAGCTGGTTCAGAAGGTGAGTCGGAGAGAAAAGTTACTTTTCCGGTTGTCTGGGCCAGTGATGAGAGAGTGGCAGGACAGGAATGGCTAAACCGGTGCGGGTCTCTTGTAAGTCGCAGGGGATTGAGGAGATATAGAGGTAAACCGGTACGTTCAGTTTTTGGATTGAGCCGGGCTTTTGGCCCGGGCTTAAGGAAGCGGAAATTTGAACGAACTGGCAGGTAATGATTTATGCCGCCGACAGCTGGCCGTCAGTGCTTTGCTGTTCTGGTTTGACAGTTGGGGGATAACCGGCAGTTAGCCGCTGGCATTCCGCATCACAGAAAGCCCTGAGGTTGCTGAAGACGGACTCCATGAAATCAGCATGAGCATACGAGTCTACAGGACGTGTCTTGTTATCTTTCATCTTGTTCTCCTCAATCATTATTAAAACCAGCGGATTTAGTTCCTGGCGCTCCATCTGCTGACCGGCTTTCCCAGAGAGCAGCGATGTGTCGGGTTCTGTTTCTCATTTTATCGTTTTCATCGGGCCCATCCGGCCGTATAAGAGACCGATTTGGCATGTTTAAGAAACGTACTGGCGACATTAAAAGCTGAGGTTGGCTTTGGAATAAAAGGATACTTTTCCCGTTTGTCAGGTCTTTCGCTACCGCTGCACGATGATTCTGTCAGGCATTCTGCGCCCTCCTTGGCTGTACATCTTGAAACAAGCGGTGGGATGTTCCCTTCCCCCTGCTCACCGCAGAATAATTGGCAAGTCCCGACGGTCGTTCCGTACGAGCCGGGTCCAAATAATGAATAAATACAACGCCACTTCAATTGTATTGACAATAGAAGTTAGGAGGATCATAGTGTCATTCATGGTGCGGCTTTCGCACCACCGCCCCGGCGGTACCGGGCAGAACTGGAGTACCTCATGAAACTTTCCCGTCAGACGACTTCTGATACTTCTGTTGATGGCCGTTCACGCGCATATGCCTGGGGCCGTGTCCATTATTTCATTATCGAACATGCACCAATGGCTGAGCTGGTCGCTATTGACGAGCTGCTGGAAAAAGCTGGCTGGAGCAATGACGGCTGTCCGAACTATGAGAAAGATGACGAGTTTGGTAATGCTGTTTACAGCTGTGGTTACTGGATCGATATTGACAGCGTGGGAAGCTTCAAGGCTGACTACAAACGTCTTAAGGGTGAGATTAGTGCGCATATCGCCTCAAAGGCGGCAGAGGTGGAGATCCGCGTACTGGACTCGATGTCCGACAAAGAATGTAAAGATGTTGCCTCGGTGGCATGTACTGTTCGCCGTGACTTACGTACGCAGTCCGAATCGCTTCATTCACTGCGTACTATCGTAACGGTTGATCATTACAATCCCTATGTGATCACCAGCCGCCCGCTGAGCATTTCCGCCTGGACACTTATCCACGACTGTCTGAAAACCGGCACCATCAATGACGTCTGTTCACGGTTGAGTTCATTAATCCTGCACTCTGAAGCCGCGATTGCCCGTTGTAAGGGAAGCTCCGACTACTCTTCGGAACACGCTCAGCTATCGTTTTTTGCTGGTAACGACTATGTCACCAGACGCACCCTTGTTGATGCAGCTCACGAAGAGGCTCTGCGAATGAACCGCCGCTTTGATGAACGTATTGCAATGAACGCGGATTCTGATGCCAGAAGGCTCCAGTGCGAATTCAACCTGAGCAACCATGTCGTACAGCGTCGGACCGTTGAATCTGCTCATATCCAGGCAATCAACGAAGACGTCACCCGTTCACAGGCGGAACCACGCTGCCCTGGAAAGCTTCTTCTGAAAATGACCAGTCATGAGGAAGTGCGGGACTCACTGAGCACCTGTTAGTCCAGCGACACCCCCTGCGGCTCTACTACCGGGCCGCAGTCTGCTCCGGCCAGATGGTGCCAGTGGCGTAATGAATTTGTTTAATAAGGCTGAGTATGATGAATAAAGAACAACTAATCGACAAACTGGAACGCGTGGTATGTGGTCAGTACTCCTACGAAATGCAGGAGCTTGCGTATTCGGCCCTCTGCTGCATTAAAGGCACCCCGGACGACTGCGCTAAGTTCCCTGTTACGCGTCCGCTGCCTGACACCTTAGTGGACGTATGGGACGAGATCGGGCAATACCTTGGCACAGGCAAAGCCATTGAAACTCGCAGTTGCGGCGTTTCGCTTCTGCTTCATGGACACTGCTACGATTCAAATCATGTGCTGTACTGGCGCAATGCTGGCGCACTTCCAGCAGCTTGCGATACGCCACTGGCTGGTGGGTCTCGCAAACTGTTCACCTGCTCAGCCTGTGGAGTGGACGGTCTGGATGAACCACCTGAAACCAGTTGCCACTGCTGCACAGAGGGGGCCCACTGGATTGAGAGCAGGCTCTTCACCTCCGGGCAGGCAGACCCTGAAGAATTTAGACCCGTGGCGGTCGTGAAAGAGTGTGCAGGCTCAACGCCGGATGATCGGCTCATCTGGAGCGTGATTGAACAGCTCAACGGCGAACTGGCGGAAGGCGATAAACTATTTAAGCGACGCTGACAGATCACGTCAGCATTTATATCAGACGAACTCCAGAATAATTTAAAGCAACCATGAACATGAAAAAGCCCAAAGCTGCATTACAGAATGCCATGAAAGAAGATGTGCCAGCTGTGACACAGATTCAGATGCGATCTACGGTTTCCAGAAAGGTTCGCTATGTAAAACAGGCAAATCGAGAGGGTCTGAAATTATCTGAGTGGATGTCGCGGCATCTCGACGCTGTCTGTGATACCGCAGATGAGATTCATAAAGGCAAACGCTCAACTCCGGTTGCGCCTGGGAAGATTCCCCCTGAGGTATACCAGGTGATATACGATCAGTGCGGCGGGTTCGTGGAGTGTGATGCTAATGCCCAGGTAATCTGGGAAGCCTGCCGTGATGCCATTCTTAACGGAGACAAAGGGTAAACGGCAGGTATCGCCTGTCATTTTTACCCTTGTGAGGAAAATCCTGATGAACCATGAGAGCCGAACTGTATACCTGAACACGGCCATTGAGGCCCTGTTGAAAGCTGAGGCGGCTCTGAACGAGCTGGCATTAGCCTATGTACTCAAACCAGGTGAAAAGGCAAGCGCATGCCATCCCCGAACCGGTACGCTTTCCACAGCTTCCCAGGTAAGAAAACTTCGCCGTGTTCTAGAAAAAAACAAGTTATGACGGCCCTTATACGCTGGCATAATGTACCGTGCTTCGCTCATCCCAGCAGTATGGGTTTTAAACTCTTCCATTTTTAAGAGTACGGGAAGAGCCTTATTATTGTCGCATACCCTACGGATGCATTGCAGTTCAAACCGCTGTTCGGTGCAATTATTGCTGTATCCGGCGGATTTGAAAATGACAGAAATAGTGATGTAAAGCTCCGCCATTAAAGAAATGCCCCGTAGTTTGGCGAATCAACTTTCTGAATTATCTCGATGAACACCATTTAAGGAAATCGAATGTGTGATTTTTGCAGGGCTGACGAAAATTACTTTCATATGGCAGAATGCGTGTATGACCAACTGGTTAAAGAGTATCCCGTAATGTGGCTGCGGGATTCAACCCGGATCGGGGCCTGCTACCTCTGTCGAGAACTGCTGTCGCCGGAGGGGATGGTCCTGGCGATGCAGAGCGCTTTCCCTGCGAAGGGATGGCGGCTGCGTATTTGGTACAATGAAACCATTGACGAAGAGATAGAACCGCAGCGTGGAGACTGTATTGAGCTGTCCTCCAGGGCGGACGCTCTGCTGTCCTTCATGTCGTTCCAGGAAAAGGTTTAGCGCTGCGGCCCCCCTCACAAAAAGGCGCTTTCCGCGACAAATCTGGTACGACCGGACAACGTTGAGTCAATTCTTGCTTCCCCGCAGAAGAATCCCTATGAAGTAAAGTAGAGGTAGGCATTACGCCCACCAGCAAACCTGATAACTGTTCTTTGCGTAACATCCTCAAACTTCTGGTGCCTTCGTAGACTGCGATGCGAATGCCCATGAGCTGAATTCACCGTATCATTTGACCGGATGCAGCGAGAACAGAAATGACAATGTTTGAACGATTTGCCAGACGGCCATAAAACTCTACTGGGTACAGAATAAGGACTGACCGCAATGGCTACGTTCTATGAGCTACCGACCAGTGAGAAGTCCATTGTTTCCGGTACGTGCCCGGACGAGCACCGGTGAAATTTTTCCCGACTGGATTACGCTAAGGCTTTTGAACGGTTTGCGTGAAGTGGGACTCTTTGGGTCTGGTTCTTGATTTATACAAAAGGCTATATGCCACAAGACGGGAGGAAAAAAGGGTTTCCCCGACTGGAGAAACCCTTTCAAAAGGTGCCGATGGCATACTAATCCACACCCCGAAAAGAGGGGGTTGCCCCCATAAGCGCTAACTTAAGGGTTGAACCATCTGAAGAATGCGACGCCTCGGTGCCTCGTTAAGACGATGCCTCGCGTTCTTCAATTGCGTTTTGTAGGCTGTCAGGGATACTGTCCCACGAATGGCCACCTGTAAGCTCCAGATGACCATTTTTGTTATTCTCCACAACGAGTTAGTTCTTCTTTTCGGATCCGGCACTTCTGGGGGGGAAATCCAGCGATGGCTGGATTATGTCGTCAATTAAAAATGCGGCGAGTAGATTAGCAAATATCCACGCTTTCGCGAGTTCAGGTTCCTTTGCACGCAAAGCATCCAGGTGCAGCAAACTTTTGAGCCGCTTAAAAGCCAGTTCAATTTGCCATCGCAGACGGTAACAATCAGCCACTTGCTCTGCTGAATATTCATCTTCCGGTAATGATGTTAGCAATAGCACATGGCCCGCTGCTTCCAGCGTTTCCGCCTGAACTACTCGTCCTTTTCGACGATTCTCGCTGAGCAGTCGGGTTTTACTGATTAATGCTTTTTCGGGAGGAAGTGATACGGCAATGAGACGTGCCGGAAAGGGAGCTCCGGCTTTTTTATTACCTGAATTGCCTATCATTACAGTGGTTTCACCGTTCTTACCGCAATCCAGCCCGCGCAGAAAACCCATCATGTCAAAGCGCATTCCTTCTGCAGTTAACCAGCGCAATCCTCGCCAGTGAACCCGGACGATATAATCAGCTTCTCCAAAAGCAAGTGAGCGGATACATTCGGGACGCGAACCGAATCCCCGGTCAGCAATGCGTATCTCGTCTGCCGTTTGCGCAAATCGGTCCAGCCGTTCAGCGTCTCTGCTGTCGGTTAGCTCAAAATCAGTGAACTGACAGGTATGAGGATCATATCCCATATGTAGTCGCCATTCAGCGCTGCCGCCCCCGGGCGCACTGATTGCTGTTCCATCGACAAGACGCAATCTCTTTCCGCTTGTACAACCCGTAACTGCGGCGCGTACAGCAAGTGTTTGTGCGGCAAGTATGCCAAACCAGTCGGCGGCATTCCGCAGCCGCTTCAGGAGAGCCACGTCAGATAATGTTGCAACGTCATGGAGCTGAGCCCATGCAGTGACTTCACGTAATGACATCCCCCCGGGGCCGTAAGCCAGCCCCAGACGTAGCAGAGTTGCAGCATCACGAATTTCGCGGCGGCGGGTTAGAGCCCCGGCATTACGTGCCGAAGTATCCAGTTCTTCGGGCTTACCAATATGGGCCAGAATTGCTGACCAGTTATCGTGAGAGTAATTCATCGGCACGTTAAATCATATCAGGCGTAATACCACAACCCTTAAGTTAGCGCTTATGGGGTTGCCCCCCTCTTTGTCAGCTACTTACCGGATTCGTAGGCCAGGATAGCAGATACCTCCCTTGTTCCGTCTTTCATCCGCAACTCGCAAAGCGAGTTTCGTGTGAGCCAGGTGAATATCAACAGCGTTAAACAAACTATTAATATGCACAAAACAATGGGTTGGTTCGGCATTTTCATGGCCTTCTTCTCCTTGCATTTAAGCAGGCAAGAGGCTACTCTGAATGTGACTAGCATACAGGGGCCTCGGGTTGTACTGACCCCAAAAAGTTGGACAGTTAAACACGAGGCACATAGGTCTGGGTTCGATATTCAATTGGACTCAGACCTTTTAATTTCAGGCTAATTCT
>NZ_JBMKHJ010000050.1:0-22148 GCF_049237265.1 Enterobacter cloacae complex sp. IR5384
ATAGGCTGATTCGATGTGTTTGCGGGAAAAAAATCGGCCCAGATCCGCGAAATTTTAATCAGCGAGTCAGCTTGGGAAGAAATGACCTGCTTATTCGCACCTTCCCTAGATGCCTGTGTATCCATGCTCGGAAAGATACTAAAAAAAATGTCTAACAAAAACGGTATCTCACAAACGGAAGAATCTGAATTCGCATTTCTTTTAACAAACTATATTAAACAGACTTTGACTTTTAGAGAATGGCAACGCAATGCTGACGGAAATCAACGACTGCACTTTCTTATTAATATCTACGGTGCAAAAGAAGACGGTGGCGAAGTGGTTTTAAGACCATTTATTGTAAATCCTGATGAATTAATGCTTACTCCAGCGGATGTCGTTGAATTTAATTCGCAGGTTATCAACGTTGATCGGCAGCGTCATCCTGAGTGGTTCCGTTAACTGGTCACAAGGGTTAAGAGCCTGAAAGGCTGCGATAGTGTATACGCAGCCTATTCTGTATAGCCGTCGCGTAATAATTGTTCTAAATGACTATCGACCGTTTCCTGATCACCAGGAATATATCGTGGCCATCCTGTTATATCGTTGACGCGTTTCACTATGTATGGATGAAACCCAAACTGCTCGGAAGTGATGTCAATATAATATTGCACTTCTTCGAAGTTCAATTCACACCAATAATGGCCAAAGCCACCACTCTCTGTAAATATACCGCCATCATCTGCACCGTTACCCCCACGAACAACAGCATCTAGACCTTTAGTTTTTGCTAAATAACATACAAGATAGCTTGCAAAAAGGCATGTGCCTTTCGTCTTCTTTGTGCCGCACTCCGTCAAAACTGAAAGTAGCTTTTCATGCGCCACTCGTGCAATGCCTGATACCAATTCCGGGGACATGTCTGCTCCAATGAAATTATTAGATCGACTTAAACAGGTAATATGTAATTAGGCATTACGATAAGTCGTGCCCTATTGGTTGGTACATCGTAAGAAAAGTAACTTTTCTAATCCCAGCCTGCACTCCGGGAATGCTTCTAACCTGAATAAATCACGGGGGCAGTGCTGGATACTTGTCAACTGTATTTGGATTCACAGGCTAACTATTTTTATACAGTTTAAGTGAATAAAACTTACTTAAAGCAGCGAACCACGCCGAAAGTGTAATGAGGAATACCGCCAATTCATCAGAACCATTTTTGATAGCACTGAGTAGAGCGATTAGTCCAAGGAACACCGAAAGAAAGACTAGTATTGCGGGTAAAAGTTTATACATGATAGACGTTCCTTTTAAAGGTTCAGATAGGTAGACCAACGCAGATAACGTCGGAATTGCCTGTTGTAAGATTACGCTCATTTAATTATTTTTATAACCTATGAATCCGCGTATAATTTCATTTGTAGTAATCTTCGTAATATATATCTGATAGACATTGATCTTTTTAATGTCTTGTTGACTCACAACACCATATAAGCAACTCTTAGATTGGTTTAACACAGCGCTTCCACTAACTCCATTTTGATAAAAAGCAGTCAAACCATCAGAACCAACTATTCCTTTATAATAGTAGGTTGAGTCGGGGGAAGCATACGTATTTGAAAGCGTATTATACATTCCCGATAGAACCCAAACAGACTCACCTGGAGCTAGAACATTATCACATACTGGAAGCTTCCAATTAGGTGGGGCTTTGACAATAGTATTTTTTTCTACTTTTAAAAGAGCGAGGTCCCGGTTCTTAGGATCATCAATATTGATAACTGTTGCTGGTTGGCTCCCATTCCTTGTTATTATACTTAGACTATAATCCTTGCTTGCATCAAGCCATAAATGTGAAGCTGTAAGAATATGTTGTTCATCGATCCAAGTACCTGAGCCGGAGATTGTCTTATTTCCAGACTTGATTTGAATTTTTACAGCTGAGTCCGAAAGCTCAAAATCATTGTGGTGCATACTTTGTTTATGAGGATTATCGGTGGAACAAGCAGAAATCAGTAAGGCTGAAAGAGCTAAAACCTTTCTATACATAGTCAGTTTCCTTCGAATAAGGCGAGTTTGGTTTCTAGAATATTTTATCCAGCGAGGAATTCTTCTAACGTGCTATCTTGGTACTGGGGATATATCTGCTTCATCATGCCAAAAGCAGCAACCGCTACGCTTTCTAAGTCGGAATAGAATTTAGGCTCCGTATTAAGATCATCACCATTCTTCAGAACGCCCTCGAAGCAGCTATAATCATTTCCGAACTCTTGAACAATAATCCAGCGCCCATCACGGAAACCTACGAGCATAACCGCTGAATTAGGATAGTCGCCAGCAGGCGTTAGCCAATCAAAGTGATAGTGCTTTATCGTATCATATTTCAGATGTACATTCATTATTCCTCCGTTGGCGATTACATTATTTGAGTTTTTTCATGGACTCTAAAGAAGCGAGGTAGGAATTATAGCGATCACCAAATTTTTCTTTCGCACGCTTAACGCGCATTTTCTCCGCGAGCTCAGTCTTGTTTTCTGCCTGGTAGGTCCTATTATTTTGCGTCTTTACTTCGGCCCCTGGGCCTGCTGCGTACGTTTTGTTTTTCTCGCTAATACACGCTCGGCATTTACTCTTGAGGCCAAACTTGCCCTTGAGCTCTTTTCCAAACTGTTCAAAGGGTTTAACTTGCTGACATGATTTGCATTTTTTAAAGCCCGGGGGGAGGTAGGTGTCAGCCATGAGCTGCTCCAGTAGGTATTGATTATAGGTGATTTTAACTTAAAGACGACGTCACTTTCAAATAAATCGACTACTTAACGCTGATCTTACATAATCCTGATTATGCGCACTTAAGTTGTAGTAGCAAAGTTGTAATGTCCGATAATGGCTAAGTTAAGATGTCCGGCGTGTATAATCAAGTAAGGATTACCATGACGGCTCTCGCAGCGGAGTTTTTCACATTGGATGAAGTTAACCGACTCAAAATCATTCAGGATGTCATCGACCGGCGTCTGACAACACAAATGGCAGCTCAGCGGCTTGGTATCTCCGACCGTCAGTGCCGTCGTCTGCTTGCGCGTTATCGTGAAGATGGTCCGATTGGCATGACCAGCCGCCGTCGTGGTAAATCCAGTAACAACCAGTTGCCTCAGGGACTGGCCGCATACGCGCTGAACATTATTCGCGAACGCTATAACGATTTCGGTCCGACGCTGGCCTGTGAAAAACTGTCTGAGGTGCACGGTGTTCATCTTTCCAAAGAAACCGTCCGTAAGCTGATGACTCAGGCCAGTCTGTGGGTCCCACGTAAGCAACGTGCGCCAAAAATTCAGCAACCTCGTTACCGCCGTGCCTGTGCCGGTGAACTCATACAAATCGACGGCTGCGACCACCACTGGTTTGAAAATCGGGGACCTAAGTGTACGGCACTGGTTTACGTTGATGACGCAACCAGTCGTTTAATGCAGCTTCTTTTCGTGAAATCTGAGTCTACTTTCACCTATTTTGAAGCGACCCGGGGCTATATTGAAAAACATGGCAAACCGCTTGCGCTGTACAGCGACAAAGCCAGCGTATTCAGGATCAACAATAAAAATGCAACCGGCGGCGACGGCGATACCCAGTTTGGCCGTGCGATGCATGAACTGAACATTCAGACCATTTGTGCAGAAACCAGTGCTGCCAAAGGCCGCGTTGAACGGGCGCACCTGACGCTTCAGGACCGACTGGTCAAGGAGCTCAGGCTCCAGGGCATCAGTTCCATGGAAGCTGCGAACGCATTTGCCGAAGAGTTCATGAACGATTACAACCGTCGTTTCGCAAAAGCGCCTCGCCAGGCGTTTGATGTTCATCGGGAACTGGATGTCGATGACGATCTTGATATGGTATTTAACTGGCGTGAAGCTCGTAAAGTGTCGAAATCACTCACAGTGCAATACGACAAAGTCCTTTATCTGATTGAAGACAGCGAATTCAGTCGTCGGGCGATTGGTAAATACATCGATGTCTGGCATTACCCGGATGGACATAAAGAGCTCCGGCTTAATGGCGTATCACTTCCCTACTCCACCTATGACAAGCTTTCTGAAATCGATCAGGGGGCCATTGTGGATAACAAACGTCTGGGGCGGGCCCTGGAAATGGCGCAGCTGGTCCAGGCCGAGCGGGATAATAACCGGTCGCAATCCGTACCATCCGGAGACGGCCCTTCTCGCAGGCGTAAAGCTCCCACGACGAAGAAATCCCAGCGTTCCCTGGATCAGGACGATATGTTCAATGCCCTGGTGAAACTTCAGTCACGCTCTGAAGAGATATTTGGGAAGAAACCGATTTAAAGCCCGGTAATCCATCCGGGCATGCCTGGCTGTCAGATTTTGGCCTGATTGACCCGTGCCGCGAGCTCCTGATGACTCTCTTTCCTTTCGCTGTAGCGGTCGGACAGGTAGGCTGTGTGCCCTTTCAGGAGTAACGTCATTTTGAACAACTCTTCGGTAACGTCGACAATCCTGTCATACCAGGGTGAGGGTTTCATGCGCCCTTCATCATCAAATTCCTGCCATGCCTTTGGCACTGACGACTGATTGGGGATGGTGAACATCCGCATCCAGCGGCCAAGTATCCGCATCTGATTGACCGTGTTAAACGACTGTGAACCACCACAAACCTGCATGACGGCCAGCGTTTTACCCTGGGAAGGACGAACAGCACCTTCACTCAGGGGTATCCAGTCAATCTGGGCCTTCATCACCGAGCTCATGGCGCCATGTCTTTCCGGAGAACTCCAGACCATTCCGTCACACCACCTGACCAGCTCGCGGAGTTCAAGCACTTTGGGGTGACTTTCGGGCGCATCATCGGGTAACGGCAGACCGGATGGGTTAAATATTTTCACCTCAGCCCCCATCTTTGCCAGCAACCGCCCGGCCTCTTCCGCTGCAAAACGACTGTAGGACCGCTCTCGTACTGAACCGTACAGGATGAGAATTCGCGGCATGGTTTCGTTGTTGCCCGTAAGTTTGCTGGCAAGCGCATCATCAAAATAAGCCGGTTCGATTGCTGGTAAGTCGGTCATAAAAAATCTCCATTTCATAAGCTATGCTTTAAAAGTTATCACATATGAAATACCATATGTATTGTTATTTTTTTACGAGGTTAAGCATGCTACAGCCTGTTCAGCTTTTTAAACTGCTCGCCGACGAGACCCGTTCAACTATCGTGATGCTTCTCAGGGAGTCCGGTGAAATGTGCGTCTGTGACATCTGTGCGGCAACCGCAGAGTCTCAGCCAAAAATTTCTCGCCATATGGCCCTTTTACGTGAAGCCGAGCTGGTCATCGACCGTCGCGAAGGAAAATGGGTGCATTACCGACTGTCGCCACACATGCCAGCATGGGCTGCGGGTATTATTGATACAGCCTGGAACTGTGAACGAGAAAACATACGCAACAAGCTCAGTAGCGTGGCATCTGTCTCCTGCTGATGGCGATATATATATCCGAATAAACAAATGTGAATGGAGTTTCTGATGTTACTGGCTGGTGCTATCTTTTTATTCACGCTCGTCCTGGTTATCTGGCAACCCAGAGGGCTGGGGATTGGCTGGAGTGCCTCACTGGGCGCAATTCTGGCATTGCTGACTGGCGTCGTTCATCTGGGGGATATTCCGGTGGTCTGGCAGATAGTGTGGAATGCGACCGCCACCTTTATCGCCGTGATCATCATCAGTCTTCTGCTCGACGAATCCGGCTTCTTTGAATGGGCCGCGCTGCACGTTGCCCGTTGGGGGAATGGCCGGGGGCGGCTGCTCTTCACCTGGATCGTCCTGCTTGGTGCGATGGTTGCGGCACTGTTTGCCAACGACGGTGCGGCACTGATCCTGACACCTATCGTTATCGCGATGCTGCTGGCGCTGGGATTCAGCCGGGGAGCAACCTTAGCGTTTATCATGGCCGCAGGGTTTATCGCTGACACGGCAAGCCTGCCACTGATTGTCTCAAACCTGGTGAATATCGTCTCGGCGGATTTCTTTAAGCTTGGTTTCTCAGAATATGCCGCCGTGATGGTCCCGGTTAACCTGGCCGCGATTGCGGCTACGCTGGTGATGCTGCATCTGTTTTTCCGTAAGGACATTCCCGCCGTTTACGACGTTTCTCTGTTGAAAGAACCGAAAGACGCTATACGTGATGTGAATACCTTTAAAACCGGCTGGCTGGTTCTGGTGTTGCTTCTGGTGGGATTCTTCGGACTGGAGCCGCTGGGCGTACCGGTCAGTTTGGTCGCAGCCGCTGGTGCATTGCTTCTGTTTGCTGTTGCGAAAAAAGGGCATGCCATTAACACCGGTAAGGTGCTGCGTGGTGCGCCCTGGCAAATCGTTATCTTCTCGCTGGGGATGTACCTGGTGGTCTACGGCTTACGAAATGCCGGTCTGACCCACTATCTCTCTTCCTTGCTGAATCAGCTGGCAGAGCAGGGATTGTGGGCGGCAACGCTGGGTACGGGCTTCCTGACGGCCTTCCTGTCATCAGTGATGAACAATATGCCGACCGTGCTGGTCGGGGCGCTGTCGATTGATGGCAGCACAGCGACCGGTGTTATCAAAGAAGCGATGATTTACGCCAACGTCATCGGCAGCGACCTGGGGCCAAAAATTACCCCTATCGGCAGTCTGGCAACGTTACTGTGGCTGCACGTTCTGTCGCAGAAAAATATCAAAATTACCTGGGGATATTACTTCCGGGTGGGCATTGTCATGACAATCCCCGTGCTGTTTGTCACGCTTGCAGCACTGGCGCTTCGTCTGTCTTTCACTTTGTAATGAGATACTGATATGAGCAACATTACCATTTATCACAACCCGGCCTGCGGCACGTCACGCAATACCCTTGAAATGATCCGCAACAGCGGTACAGAGCCGACCGTTATTCATTATCTTGAAACCCCACCATCACGAGCTGAGCTGGTAAAACTCATTGCGGATATGGGGATCACGGTACGAGCGCTGCTGCGTAAGAATGTCGAACCTTTTGAAGCGTTAGGGCTGGCGGAAGACCGCTTTACTGACGAGCAGTTAATCGATTTTATGTTGCAGCACCCTGTTCTGATCAATCGCCCTATCGTGGTAACGCCGCTGGGTACCCGGCTATGCCGCCCTTCTGAAGTCGTGCTGGATATTCTTCCCGATGCGCAGAAAAGCGCGTTCACGAAAGAGGACGGTGAGAAGGTAGTTGATGAAAAAGGTAACCGGCTGAACTAAACGTGTTCTTGTGACGAAGGGCGAGAGAACTCGCCCTTTTTTATTTAAGATAATCAGTGCTAACGGAGGATAAGAAGCGGTTGTTGCGTCTTTTGCAGCATTTCGGAGGTATGACTACCGATAAAGAACTGCCGCAACCTGGAATGACCGTAGGCCCCCATCACTATCAGATCGACAGCATTTTCCTCGGCGTAACGAATAAGCGCGTCCCCGACTGATTGCCCGGTAAGATGTGTTGTGCTGTTTTCTATATCCGCGTCACGTAAAATTTGCTGTGCGGTCAGCAGCTCTTCCTTCTTACCGTTTACCATGACAAGGTGGCACTCCAGCCCCCTGAGTAAGGGACTCATCGTCAGACGTTCCAGGTTACTCCTGCTTTCTTCACTGCCATCATAAGCCAGCATGACTCTGGAAGGCACTGAGTAGTTCTCCGGAACAACCAGTAGGGGTTTCTTTTGCAGACGAATAACGCTTTCCAGATGAGAGCCTACCGGATGCTGGCTACCCCGACGCCCCAGCACCATGAGACGAAGGTCGCTCAGCTCTGCCAGAACTTCATCCGGTGTACCGTGTTTTTGCATCAAAAGCACATCCGGGCTTCCCTGTTTTTGAAGCAGTTCAGCACAACTTTCCAGTATTGCTTTCCCCTGGGCCATCAGCAGGCGATTACGTTGCCCTTCAATTTCTACCAGCTCATCGGTCAGCAATTGCTGACTGTCTATGCCGAGAGTGCCGGTCAGGTCTGACACTACCGGGGTGCTGTCTTTTTCGATAACGTGCAACAGTGCTAGCTGTGATTGCAAAGTGCGGGCTGCCCACGCCGCATATTCACACACTGACCGCGTTGAAAGTGAACCGTCCACACAGGCTGTAACAGTATTATTCATAGTTTTCCCTCCAGTCTGTTAATGACCGCCCATCAGTTTTTCGACTTCTTCAGGTTTATCGTGAACACCAAACCGGTCAACGATGGTGCGGGTGGCTTCATTCATCCCACGTATTTCAACCCCGGCGCCCTCTCTACGGAACTTAATGACCACCTTATCCAGGGCGCTGACGGACGTGATGTCCCAGAAATGGGCATGTGAAACGTCTATCACCACATTCTCAATCGCTTCACGGAAATCAAAGTGGCTCGTAAAGCGGTCTGCTGATGCAAAGAATACCTGGCCGGTGACGGTATACGTCCGGCTCGTCCCCTCCAGAACTGAGGTTACACGCATGAACCGGGATACTTTAGTGGCAAAATTGAGCGAAGCAATCAGTACACCGGTCAGCACACCGAAGGCCAGATTATGTGTTGCCACCACAACCGCGACGGTGGCAAGCATGACCACGCTGGTTGAAAGGGGGTGTGTCCGCAGGTTGGCAATGGAGCGCCAGGAGAATGTCCCGATGGAAACCATAATCATCACCGCGACCAGCGCTGCCATCGGAATTTGGGAGACCCAGTTGCGCAGGAACACAATCAGGCAAAGCAGCACCACGCCCGCCGTGAGGGTTGAAAGTCGTCCGCGTCCACCGGATTTTACGTTGATAACAGATTGCCCAATCATCGCGCAGCCTGCCATTCCTCCGATAAAGGATGTGCAGATGTTCGCGATGCCCTGAGCTTTGCACTCCCTGTTTTTGTCGCTTGGCGTGTCGGTCATGTCATCCACGATAGTGGCGGTCATCATCGACTCAAGCAGGCCAACCACCGCAAGCCCCGCAGAATATGGCAGGATGATGAGCAGCGTCTGAAGATTTAAAGGCACGTCCGGGAGCAGGAAGACCGGCAGACTGTCGGGAAGTTTCCCCATATCCCCGACGGTTCGCACATCCAGATGCAGCCACATGGCAATCCCAGTCAGCACCACGATGCACACAAGCGGTGAAGGAATGGTTTTGTTGATATAAGGGAAGAGATAGATGATCCCCAGCCCTGCCGCAGTCATGGCATAAACATGCCATGTCACATTGGTCAGCTCAGGCAACTGGGCCATAAAAATCAGTATTGCCAGTGCATTAACAAACCCCGTGACCACTGAGCGTGAAACAAAACGCATCAGCCCGCCAAGCTTCAGATATCCGGCTATCAGCTGGAATACCCCGGTCAGTATGGAGGCAGCCAGTAAATACTGTAAGCCATGATCTTTCACCAGCGTCACCATCAGGAGAGCCATTGCACCGGTGGAGGACGAAATCATCGCCGGACGTCCGCCAAAGAAGGCCATAACGAGAGGAATACAGAACGCCGAGTAGAGGCCCACCTGGGGATCAACACCGGCGATAATGGAAAAGGCGATCGCTTCTGGAATGAGTGCGAGCGCGACAACAATACCGGCCAGAACGTCACCACGGACGTTACCCAGCCAGTCCTTACGCGTCGAGGACAGCAACATAGTAATTTCTCAGTTTTTAGATACAGTCAGCCCTGGAGGGCTACATTTTTACGTACGGTAAAGCACATCCGCAGACGGGATGTTATTGAGTGCGTGCTGAGGCTTGCTCAGTACGACAGAGGAAGGAAAAACTCAGGGTGGCGTAATACGCATAGCGGTTGTCAGATTCTCCATAGCGGATGTGTATATATTGTCGGCTCTGTTGTCAGGAAGAACTTACAGAACACGTCGCGTTTGAACATGAAACACTTCAAAGCAGCCCAATACTACAAATAAAGCGAATACGGGGTCAACCCAACAAGGTACTCAAACGAAGAGGTTAAGATGCGATTTTTATCCAGGAATTCAATATTATCAAAGGACATTTGAACTTTGCCCCACCCCGGACATCTCTACTTAGCTTTGACATAAGTTATTGATTCATATGTGGTTATTTTTTAACATTTACGTTTCACGTACTGATAGATTGCCTTTGAAGCCAACGCTGACCGTCATTCATCTTGATCAGGAATTTGGGCATCTTCTAAAAACACCTTTGTACGGTAATCATCTTTCCAGCCTAACCAAACTGAATCTTCACCACCGGAAGAAACAACTTTACGGTTTCCTGTGAGATTATCAGCCTGTTCTAAGCATATTGACTGCATATCAATGAGCAAATCAGCTTCTGCGACTTCCGTGCCGCCGATCGTTTCATAGCCGGAAATCAGAACAATTGCCTCAGGGTCTCTTTCGTTCAGCATGGCGATCAACTCTTTCACTTTCATTTTAAGATACCAGTAGTTTATTTGTGTGCATTGCTGATGGATTTTATAGTGCTGCCGACCTTTTTCAAGGTGCTTCCGTTGCTTCCAACGATCATGCTAACGACCTTGTTGTCTGACCTGGTATTGCCGTGGTCATCCTTTTAGAGAAATGCTCCAAAGATCAACATGGCGGCATAGGTTTTCCAGCTTGACCAATCAATCGTGGAACCAAGCAACAGATAGAATGCCAGGGCTACCAGCCCCAGCTTTACTACTAGCGCGATTATTATGGTGAAGATAGACTCATCGCGTTCGCCTTTAAGTATTTTATACCGCGTAATTAAACTGTCGTTTTTCATGTAGCATCCGTTATAGTTATTAAAGTCCTGCATTAGAAGTTGTTATTTGCCGAAGTTACCTTGTATGAGTTAACTGTGGATCCAAAAATACAAAATATAAGCTGTGCCAATTGAAAGGATTAGAAAAGCACAGTTACTAATAAAATCTACTAATGCTTGTAGCTTCTTTATTCTCACAATTGCTGGACCGTGTTCAGTAGAGGTACTACTCAGCCCTTTTGTTCTGGCACTCTCTGCTTTTCTGAAAAAATTGTAATGCAATCCTGACCGCAAGCAAAACCATGCCAAACCAGTCGTTATTACGATATTTATGTAGAAAGCATATTGAATCATTTGTTCAGTTTCGAAGCTTTCCATTGAAAACCCTTTGTTGAAATGTTGAATAAAATTATTTTTAGTAAATGTAAGCAATAAATAGAACGAATATTAATAGTGAAAGATGCAATGCCAACATCTGCTTATGATGCCTTATGAGGATTTCTTCCTTCGCATTCATTAAATCGTACATCTCATCAATATTTTTATTGCTGGTATATTCGAGACGTTCATCACGAAGTAATTTGAACTTTACCAATACGACAAGTGATTTAATAATAAAGCTCGTAAGCATAACAGTTATAGACAAAAATAAAAAATAGGCCAAATTCATATATCACTCCATGGAGATTAATAGAAAAATTTATAATAAGTAATCTCATAGAGCATTACTTGAATCTTCTTCCCATACTAAGGACTCACCGAGAAACTTAGTTAAAGATGATTTGGCATACTGTGGTTCGGAAAAAAAACGTGGGAACCAGCCGTCAAAGCTTTGGGTACCATTGTGACGATTTTCAGGCGAGACTGATAAGCGGTACCCGTCTTCGTAAGGTGAAATGCTAAATGTGTATCCATCATCTGTCTTTGAGATCAGCGTTTTGCATGTCATATGACTGTTTGCTCACAAAGTTACTTTTCTAAGATATCGAAAAGTGTGGATTAGATCATCATTCAGATAGTCTTTTCATCACAAACTTTCCTGCCCACATTATCACAATTATAAAGGTAATAAAACCGATCTGCTCCCAACGTAAATTGGTTTGCTGTTCGGAATCATCCAAATGAATTGCATAAATGTAACATCCGAAGGTAAGCGTGAGTGGAACAACAAGCATCCCTACCTTTTTAGTAATATTTCCAATAAACCACCAATAAAGAACCCAGGAAATAATAGAAGAATAAAAAATTGCTTCTGAAACTATCATATGTAACCTCTTGAATTAGTCGATGCTGTGGGTAAATAAACCCGGACCGTCAAATGATGCAATTGCAAAATATTTAGTAACCATGAATCCTTCGGTTATCTATTTCAGCCATGTATGCAGTAGGCTTTTTTAAGAGATAGATTGGTGAAACGACATTCGTTTTGACTTTATAAGCCAGAATGAAAACACCTGCGGAGCTTGCCATAAGTACCGCAAGAAGAATAGATACCGTTAACTCCTTTGGTGTTTGTATCACCGAAAGAAGAAACAATGCGCTTATGGCTGCAAAAATCCAGCAATATAATGATGCATCCATAAAACCAGCTACAACACTCGATCCAAAAAAAAACCAAAATAAACTTATTAAGATTACTGAGTTTTCATTCATGTCTGTTCCTTGTTATTACTAATTATATTATGCTTTATAGTTGACCGTCAGACTACCCACGGGTTTTGACGAACAAAGTCACGCACTCCATTTATACATGCTTTTGAGATGACTTCAAAATAAGGATGGTTTGATGGAATCATATTCCCGGTATTATCAAGAAGCATAATAGTCCCTAAAGACCGAACCAGTTGATATTCATTGAGCTTACGCTTTAGCAAAGTTTGCAATCTATAAATTGTCTCACCGGAACTGTTACCTTCGATACCTACAACAGAGACCGTACAGTTCACTTCCTGATTATCAGATTGATAATCGAACCAGTAATTTTCGTTGCAATTTCCTTTTTGCGCATGCTCAATTTTGCCAGGCCATTTTACCCATAAAGAAGAGTTGTTTTTAGATCGTAAGATCTGCTTCAGCGTTTCCAATGGATTTTTTTCATCAACCTCAGACCAGGCCGAAATAAATTCTTTCTGCATTGCCTTAGGGTCTATAACGGCAATGAAATCAAATTCCTCTTTATTGATAGAGTTGGCTCGATCTTTGAGATAAAACAGACCGAGTTTATATCCCTTTTCACTTTTCCAGTTTGCTCCCACAGGCTGATAGTCTGTATTTATAAACGGTTTGAAAGTGTGAGTGTCGGGAGAAAAAATTACTGAGGGTGCCAGCACCCGGCCTCGGTATCGTATTGGATTTACAAATATTTTTTCCCCGTCACATAACATTTCAATAATTGCTTTTGTCACAACTACTGAAATAGAAGGTCTACATGTATTTTGATTTATTTCCCCGAGGTGCGCCAAACTTCCATCCTCACTCTTCAACACCTTTGTAAGGCAAGTCGGGCAATACTGTTGATCTCTATAATAAACAGGCATGGTTAGACGACCGGAATCGTTTAGTACCAACTGAAGTAACGGATGAGGCTCTTTCATCATGGTTATTTCTTCCCTTTCACCTTTCTGGGCTTTTCGTTTGCCTGTCTCCACTGCCATGGTGGGACAGGGTTGGTGTCTGCCCATAACCCTTTTGCCTCCTTTTGTGCTGCGGATTCATATTTGATATAGCCAGGGACAATGGCGTTATCTTCGAACCGATAAACCCACGCATATCCACTGTCCACCATAGAGGCATTGATATCATATCCATCTAACCAGATGGTACCTAACATACGGCCATAGATATCCGTACCATGGTCTATCACGGTAACGATTTTAGTTGCTATAGCTGTGGTTAAGGCCTGTTTTGCTTTTTGGCCAAAAGCCTGTTTAGATTCAGGAGCGTCTATACCATACATTCGTATTTTGATGGTTGTGTTTTGAGCATCCAACGCAGTTATGGTGTCACCGTCAACAATCTTAACCACCTTTGCCTCAAAAGTTGTTGAGTTCCCCCAGGACGCCACTGGGAATACAACAATCATGATGGGCAAAAGTAACTTTGTAAAAAAAAACATCATTTCACCTGAATTTGTTGAGTACAGACATGTATCCACAAGCCTATTTACAGGCAGTATTTTAACAAGTCATTATTTCATGGGCGGGCTTAAAACCAATCTTTTTGCAACTTAAAGGCAGAATAATCACAATAAATTTAGAACCTGAACCAAAAAATAATCCAAATTAAGCGTGTTAATCTATCTCAAAGATATTATTCCTGAGAGAGTTTGGATGAAACGTTACACTCATGATCTTGAGACAGACCTGAATGATGTGGATAAAACACCATCTCTGATCCACAAAACTTTGTTAACAGCTTCGACTATTTATGACCTGAAATATCTGGCTCAGGTATTAAATGATGAAAATGGCAGTAATTGGTCCCGTGCATCCCTTAAACGTCAGGTTACATGCATACCTGAGCATTGTGATCTGAGTATCGCAGATGGACGCTATCTACAGACTTTAATACCTTCACGACCTGCTGATTATGAGGACAGGCACTTTAGCTTTATCGATCTGTTTGCAGGGATAGGTGGACTGCGAAGCGGATTTGATGCCATCGGTGGTAAATGTCTTTTCACGAGCGAATGGAATACTTATTCCAGCCGTACTTACCGGGCGAACTGGTATTGCGATGAGAACGAGCACCGCTTCAATTCAGACATCCGTGACATCACTCTTAGCAACCGGCCCGAGGTTACTGATGACGAGGCATACAAATTTATCGATGCCTCTATCCCGGATCATGATGTTCTTCTTGCGGGATTTCCATGCCAGCCATTCAGCATCGCCGGTGTCAGTAAAAAGAACTCTATGGGTCGCAAACACGGTTTCGAGTGCGACACTCAGGGTACGCTCTTCTTTGATGTGGCCAGGATCATCCGGGCAAAACAACCTGCAATTTTTGTTCTGGAAAACGTAAAAAATCTGAAGAGTCACGATAAGGGTAATACCTTTAACATCATCATGAAAACGCTCGATGAGCTTGGCTACGACGTCGCAAACAGCGAAAGCACGGGCGCGGATGATCCTAAAGTCATCGATGGCCGTCATTTCCGACCCCAGCACCGTGAACGTATCGTCCTTATTGGTTTTCGCCGCGACCTACGTCTGAAAGACGGTTTTACTCTGAGAGACATTAAAGACTTTTATCCGGACAAGCGCCCTTCTCTCTCAGATTTACTGGATCCGAGCGTAGATAGTAAATACATCCTCTCCCCTAAACTCTGGGAGTACTTATACAACTATGCAAAGAAACATGCGGCAAAAGGCAATGGTTTTGGTTTTGGACTAGTAGATCCTTCCAATGTTAATAGTGTCACCAGAACCCTCTCAAGCCGCTATATGAAAGACGGATCTGAAATTCTTATTGATCGGGGCTGGTCTCATGAGCTGGGAGAAACTGATTTCCATAACACATACAACATGGACCGTCGGCCACGCATGCTAACGCCACGTGAATGCAGCAGGCTAATGGGCTTCGATAAACCCGGGGAAAGTGTTTTCCGTATCCCTGTGTCCAATACACAGGCTTACAGACAGTTTGGGAACTCCGTGGTCGTTGATGTCTTTGCGGCCGTCGCCAAACTGCTGAAGTCTCGAATTGAATTTGCAGCCTCCCAGCGCTTGCGGCAGTTTTACGACGAAGTCAGCTGACCTGAGCTCCTTCATCAATTTAAATGCTTAAGATTGTTGTAATAATGTCAGAGGTCAACCATGACGTATTTCGAATCAGCTGAAGGTGAGACGGTATCTAAAGAACGAGCATTACAAGAACTGTCCAGGCATTGCGTTCCCGAAACAGATTTCGAAGAATTCTTTAGCGACATGGGCGTAAAGGAACAGTATGACGCTCAGGAAGTGTTGCTTTGGTTGGGATATTAAACTTCCTGTTTAGGAGACTACTATGAGCCAAAAATTCGCAGTGATGATTGCTTACGACGACGATCCAAACGTCAAAAGGTACTCACCTGACTTTCAAACGCAGGATGAGTTTGCTAAAGGGTGGCAGTCGGCTCTTAAAAAGGCACACCACACCTCAGGTCAAAAATCAGTCATCACCTGCGGATGTCGTGGAAAAGGAGAAAAGCGACTTTATGTTCGTGCTTTACCGAACGGTGATGCCTTTATTCTCGTCAAAGCCGCTAACACGGGCATTGAGCATGATCCTTCCTGTGTATTCTTCTCCCTTGATGCCCGGCATACCGGCCTGAAAGGATATGCGAGTGGTGTGGTCCGGATTACAACCGAAGGTGATATGGCTGTAAGGCTCGGTATCGGTATGACAGAGAAAGATCCTCCTGAAAAATCAGAAGTGCCTCCCCTGCCCCATGTTCAGCGACCAGAAGGAGGTCAGGCCTCAATGACCCTCCTGGGCTTGCTTAGTCTTTTGTGGACAGAGTCTGGTCTGAATGTCTGGTACCCGAAAATGGCAGGGAAACGTAACGATTCACTGGTACGGTATCGTCTGCTTGAAACCGCTAAACAAATTCGTACCGGCAGAGCCTGCATAGGTGACCATTTATTCATTGGTGTACCTGACCCGAAACAACCTGTCGCTCAGTCGCAAATTCAGCGTCTTTCATCACAGGCGATGAGTGATAAACGTCTCATGCTCCTGTCAGTTTTACCTCGCTACGATGCTGAAAAGCATGAGAAGCCACTTAAATTTTTACCCCTGCGGAATTTTGGGGGGCTACCGCTGATTTTTTTCAATTCAGAAGGCCATTGGGATAGCGTAAAGAAACGATTTTCATCGGAGTACGCAGCATGGAAATCCGGGGCGAAAATAGTTGTCTTTGCGTTGACGTCACCAGCTGCGGTAACCGGCAGAGGCCCTTCTGTAAGAGCTCATCAAATTGTGCTGATGCACGTTAGCGAGAACTGGATACCTCTGGACTCCTCCTATGAGGCGGTTGTTGCAGAAAAGCTGGATGCAGAGCACCGGCAGTACGTTAAGCCCATGCGTTATGATGCGAGTATTAGTGAGGTGTTCCCTGACTTCTACCTGCTCGACACAAAAAGCGATAAGCCGTTCCCGATGGAAGTATTTGGTATGGCCACTCCTGCTTATCTGGCCCGAAAGCAACTCAAAAAAGATTATTACAACCGTGAATATGGGCCTTATGGATGGTGGCACTGGGATGCGACCACAGCATCTGAAACTATGGTGCTGCCTCATTTTCCAGAATCACGTAAACCTCTTTCAACTGGCACACCTGCTTAAAATGGAGAAAAAATGTCATACATGCTTTCACTAAGCGAACAGACAAAACTGAACGCTTTCCTGTCAGGGATCCTTGATGATTACAAGACTGGGGTTATCACTCAGATACAAGCTGTTGGTAAAATCGGTAACGTGTTTTCTGCACTGGAAAGTGGAGACTCAAAAAAGGTAGTGCATTTGTTGACTGAAGGACGAAAACTCCTGCGGACGGGCTGAATGTCCGCAGAAGGTCTACTGTGCCAGGGGATGCAGAGAAGTCTATCAACCTGGCTTCATTTATCATGATGTTTTTCTACTACGCGGCTGTTTTGACTTTCCAGTACCTCCCCCTGCCATTGCACCAGTCAATGTATCAATGGTGCCTTTCAGGGATTCTGAGATTGTTTTCTCTGCCTCCAGGGTAGCTTCCAGCTTCATTACTTTGGACTGGAGCGTTTTTAATTCACTGCTTTGTTCAGCCACTTCCGCTTCATAGCCCTGGCTGACCAAAGTTACTTTTTTCAGGTCGGCGCTCAGCGACTCGTTTAGTTTATGGAGTTCAGTAAGCTCGGCATTCACCGCCACCAGGTCACCCTCCTTCCCGGACAGTGCACTTTTCAGCTCAGCACAGAGGTTCTGTGCAGCAATCAATTCCTGTTCAAACCTGTCCCTCTCTGCCTTTGTATCTGACACAGTCTGACTTAACTGGTCGCATTGTCTGGAAAGACCGGCATTATCAGAACGCTGAGTGTTGATCTCTTCGTTCAGCTTTTTTTGATATTCAAGGTGACCAGCGATCTCTGTTTTACGTTCAGCCAGTTGCTGGGAGAGTGAGTCATTTGACTGCTGTGCGAGGCTTAATTCATGCCGTGTGCTATCTAACTGGTGATGGCAGGTTTCGAGTTCTGCTTCGGCAACATTCAGCCTTGTTTCTAACTCCTTGACGGTACTGTCCCGGATCTCTAATCGACCCTGTAGCGCCTGATTCTCAAGTTTCAGCTCATCCATATCGGTAGCGCTTTGCTCAAGCCGCTGTAAAAGCTGCGTTACCTCCTCCTCCAGCTGCATGCTACGTGCTTCAGCTTTTTTAACACTATCACTCTGTATTGCGGTATAGCTTCTACGGTAGTGCCAGGTGATGTACGAGATAATATCGCCGAGTGCAACCTTCACCTCATCGGGTATATCCAGGTAACGGGCCTCTTCAGGAACCTCTTTAACATACTTCTGGTACTCAGCGAACATCTCCTGTGACCTTGCAAACGAGCCGCCAACAGCGTTTCTGAGCCAGTGAACTTTGAAGCTCAGATCGATATTTTCCGGGTTAATTTTTTTCTCTTCGCACAGACGTTCGATTGCATTGAAGTAATCGATCATCGCAATAGATGAGTACCTTGAACGACCCATTTCCTTTGATTTTTCTGTGGATTCGCTGCGGATGTCATTCTGCACCTCTGGCGAGGTAGCATCGTTCAGGCTTTTTTCTTTATCGTTTTCGATCATCATTTTTTTCCTGCGGCCGGAAGCTGGTTTGCAAAATATATGCTGATAAGATCGTTCAGAGCATTCAGAAGCGAGATACTGTCGATACAAATATGAACGTTTCCATTCTCAAACAGGCGACACCGCCAGCCATTCTCATCGCAGACCTCGCCTGTGAAATCTGTATTTCTCATGGCCGTCAGCCTGTCGACCATACTCAGCCCACCGCCGGTTGCAGGTGTTGGAGTATCAGAACAGATGCATACAATATTCTCAAAGTCGCGTAAACAAAAGTGATTGTCCTGCGAGAAACCGTTGTACCTCAGTACGTTCACACCAGGAAAAATCCCCCGAAGAACAAGCTTTTTCGGCATTGTATATTGCCGTGCATTGCTTTTAAAACTTCGGTCAAGCTTGTTGAGAACATCAACGAAACCTTCTGCAAGCGTGTCTCGTCTGTTAGCCAGTGCATGCTGTAATGTTCCCTTAACAATCTCCAGGGAAGCGACGGGCGGATCCGTACGTAGGGATTCGTTAAAGGCTTCTTTTTGCTTATGGTTCCAGTACCGGTCCATACCTATTTCTTCAAAGAGCCTTTTCCACGTTTTACGGTCAATTTCCTTACGCCCCTCCTCGATGGTGCGATCCAGTGACGACGGAAGACCAAATGCGTTGGGCTGCATAATTCTGCTGGTGAAGAGAGAGAGACCGCACAGTTCCGACGCTTCCGAGATTAACCGCATCCCTTCTTCGAATTTCTGCATGGCCATATCCCGGGCGCTGATGAGCTGCCCTGTCCGGCTCGCCGGTACTGGCTCAGAACCCTGGTTTTGAGTCATTTTACACTCCATTTTGGTATGTCAGAACATTTTGATTTGAGCAAAGGTAGGTGTACACAGACATTAAAGTTGTCTCCTTTAACATGAAAAAGACTTTAAAGTTGTCTACTTCTTCAGATAGACCTACTTAACAGGATACTAAGTAGGTCATCTCCTTTCTCGCGTAGCATCTCTCGACGTTCACAGCAGAGGACACGTTTCAAAATGTCATCCAAAATTTTTTTCCATTATCTGACGTTGGGTGATTTTGATGGTCAGCGAGTAGAGGCTTTAACAATGTGGGTTGCCCTGAGCAAAGTAAGGGAAGTAGATGTACCAGAAATGTACGCGTTGCCTTGCATGAAGGGGGGCATCTTAAAGCTCATTGATTAAACAAACTCACTATGCCGCTACAAACAGCCCAAAACCGTCACTTGATAACGTGTTATTTAGATAAATTAATGCTCAGGGCTTTTAGCCAAACTGTCACTTGATGTAAGAATCCAGAACCTTCAGCACAACGTCCAGGTCTTCTTCTCGTTTCTGTTCTTCACTTTCATGAACAATATGTTCAGTCAAATGTCCTTTAATCACTTCACGCAATAAACCATTCACGGCACCACGTATGGCGGCTATTTGTTGCAGTACAGCGGCACATTCGTGAGGTTCATCAAGCATTTTTTTCAGCGCAGCAACCTGCCCCTGGATCTTGCTTGTACGTGCTTTCAGTTTTTGTTTATCGCGGATGGTATGTGACATGTGGGCTCTCACTCTCCTGGATATTTTATGTAACTATACCAGCGTTATTCTACTGGGGGGTAGTATATTTTACTGGGGGGGAGTAGAATCCGGCCTACACTTAATAACCAAGAATGATTCTCATGAACGAATTTACGACACTTCTTCAGCAAGGCAACGCATGGTTTTTCATCCCCAGCGCCATTCTGCTTGGCGCGCTTCATGGACTGGAGCCCGGGCACTCCAAAACAATGATGGCAGCATTCATCATTGCTATAAAAGGCACCGTACGTCAGGCCGTGATGCTGGGTGTCGCGGCAACATTGTCGCACACTGCAGTCGTATGGCTGATTGCTTTTGGAGGGATGTATATCAGTAATAAATTTACCGCAGAATCAGCCGAACCCTGGCTACAGATGGTCTCTTCAGTGATCATCCTTGGTACGGCTTTTTGGATGTTCTGGCGAACCTGGAGCGGTGAGAAAAACTGGCTGGAGGGAATGCAGGAGAATGAACATCATCACCATGACGAAACAAGGTTGATCGATACTGGCCATGGAAAAGTTGAACTGTCCATTTTTGAAGAAGGACAACTTCCCCACTGGCGGCTACGCACTCTTAGTGGCCAAAGATGGGCTTCTGAAGATATCTCATTAACCACACTTCGGGAAAACAGTACGATCTCTCAGACTTTTGAATTTGTTGATCATGGTGATTATCTGGAGTCAACATCTCCCATCCCTGAGCCTCACAGTTTCAACGTACGTCTGTCTCTGGGACATCGTGGTCATGTCCATGACTATGATGTGGCGTTCGCTGAACACGACCATGACCATGACCACTCTGAGCTTGATGGGCTGGATGTGAATTCGAAAGAGTATCAGGACGCTCACGAACTGGCTCATGCCAATGACATAAAACGCCGCTTCGACGGGAAAGAAGTAACCAACGGGCAAATCCTGATATTTGGACTGACAGGAGGGCTTATCCCTTGCCCGGCAGCTATAACTGTATTGTTGATCTGCCTTCAGCTTAAAGCGCTTACGCTGGGTGCCACACTGGTTGTTTGTTTCAGTATCGGCCTGGCATTGACCCTCGTAACGGTTGGAGTGGGTGCGGCGATCAGCGTTCGTCAGGTCGCCAAACGCTGGAGTGGCTTCAATACCATCGCCAGAAGAGCCCCCTATATTTCAAGCGCCCTGATTGCTGCTGTTGGGATTTACATGGGTATACATGGCTGGAATGGGCTGGTGCATTAACACCGGTACTGATGACACACACTCTGGGTACTTACAAAGTACATCCTAAGCGCCACCGTTGAGGTTATGAGCAGAAAAACCCGGAATATAAAGCTGCTCTTTCCGGGACTTGTTGCTGAGGCAGGGATTAAGTAACTGATTAAATCCATTCCCATAAGACTCAATGATAAATGAAAGAATAAAAAAAACGCTCCCGGACGGGAGCGTAAGCCAGTGACTTCGGCGTCAAATGAGGGTCTAACAAGTGGAGCTGCGGGTTAATTCTGGGTGATCTGGCTGCGATGCTTTTCAGCCTGCTGCTGATGAATAACGGAAGACTGACCATTATTCGCCTTCTCGTGCACAACAGCGGCTTTTTCATGCTCGTTCATTTCTGAAAATGACGTTGCTGATTCGTTGGTGGCCCCTGGTTTGCCTTTCATCATTTTTTTATGCATCTCCGCCATGTCCTGGTGGGCAGAAGCGTTGCCGTTTTGCATCATTTCATGGGACATTGCAGCCTGATCGTGTCCGCTCATATCCATCATTGTCATACTGTCTCCCTGAACAGCGCTTTTTTCAGAGGTTGACTGCATCTGATGGGCGGGTGCCTGGGCATTATTTACCTGGTCATGCATGTTCATTGTCTCTGCAGCCATGGCGGATGAAGCGACAGCCATAATGGCAACAAATGATACAAGGATCTTTTTCATGGTTGGGTCTCCGGTGTTTTCATACCCAAACAATCAACGGCTTATAACGGGGTACGAAGCCCAATGGTACGAAAACGTACGCTAAGGCCATTCGTCCAGCTCCGGTGGTTGTTTCAGCGGCCTCAGTTGCCCATTTAGTACTTGT
Organism: Enterobacter cloacae complex sp. IR5384; assembly: GCF_049237265.1. Lineage (NCBI taxonomy): Bacteria > Pseudomonadati > Pseudomonadota > Gammaproteobacteria > Enterobacterales > Enterobacteriaceae > Enterobacter > Enterobacter cloacae complex sp. IR5384. The sequence continues at coordinate 22,139 of NZ_JBMKHJ010000050.1, forward strand.
TCAGTAAGGG
>NZ_JBMKHJ010000051.1:0-21084 GCF_049237265.1 Enterobacter cloacae complex sp. IR5384
TGATGATCTGTTCGTCGGAAAAACGCTTCTTCATGGGGATGTCCTCATGTGGCTTATGAAGACATTACTAACATCGGGGTGTACTAATCAACGGGGAGCAGGTCACACGCCCTCTGCAACAGTACGTAACCCCAGAATGCCAGCCAGATTAATGATCGATTCCAGCATCGGCAGCGTCTGATCTTCTGCATGGATCCCTTTGATAAAGATCTTATCAATCTTAATCACGTCCAGCTCGAGTTCATTCAGACAACACAGATTGGCGTATCCCGTTCCAAAATCATCCAGAGCAAAGAGGACACCCCGGTTACGTAACGAACGGATTAACTCTTTTATTGCAGGCGTGACTACCAGTGTCTGGTTTTCAGTAATCTCAATCATCAATTTTATTGGCAGTGATTCCGTTAATTCCAAAAAATTGAGGCATTCCCAATAGAAAACAGGGTTACTCAAATTTGAGGGGCTCACGTTAAACGCCACAAAAAAAGACTGTCCCTGCCAGGTAATATCGTGATTTAAATGACTCGCGACCTTATTCATCAGATAACTTGTCAGATCGTTTATTTGACCACTAATTTCCGCCAGCGGGATGAACTCACGTTGAGAAATGGCATAGTTGTGGCCTGAAGGCCACCGCGCCAGCACCTCAACGCCACACAGCTCTCCTTTACTTCCGACGATGGGTTGAAAATAAGGCACAATCTCATCATTTTTCAAAGCCAGTGTTAATCTATTAGCTTCGTTGCTATCAAATATACCCTCTGTCATTGTTTGGCTTGTCTTGTTGTCATGTGCCCCCCATCGTTCTGCCAAAAAACCATTTCTGGAAAGATAAATTATAGTCTCATTAAAGTTATCAAAACTCAGGCGATGAGTTATTTTATCTCGATAACGATAGAGCGATTTTGGCGTTAAAGAATTTGCCTTGCAAAATTCTTCCAGCCCCATTTTAGTGAAAGAGGCGTAAATCATCTCTTGTTCAAAATCACTTAAATGAAATCTATCAACGCAGCCCAATGTTGACGGAGCACCCCCCTGCACATTTGACATCAATTTAGTTTTTAGAACAGAAATAAGGCTATTACAGCTTACTTTAGCGTTAACAGACTCACTATTTTCACAGCCTCGATTGATACATTTACTGTCACTCATCGTGAGAACAATACTGTTAACATAGATAAACTGGCTGCTATTTCTTTGCAGCCATTTTTGTATTATACAAAATGGCACTCTGTTATCAATGATTAACAAACAGCTGTTGTACTGTGGCATTAAAATGTCTGAATCAGAAACAAACGTTCCAGAATCAACGAGTACCAGATTAGGCAGAAATGACCTTATTCCTGAGAAAAGATAAATGTCGTAACTGAGCAGAAAGACCTTTTTCGTGTTCATAATTATCACCGTAAAAGTTTAATTGAAAATCGCTTCCTTCTATCGTACAGAGAGAAAGATTATATTTGCTTTGGTTTTCGCAAAACATCCAATGCCCGGTAGACAATATCCGCCTTAATAAAACAAGAACAAGAAATGGTTAATCTTAATGGTCCCTCCCTCCGTCAAGATCATATTTTTTCCACAATGATAAGAATATTTCCGCAGCAGATACAGAAATTTTCCTTATCCTAATACAGTACAAATTAATGCACTTACATTCAGAACCAGACAAAATAAAATAAGAATAAAAAGAAAAATTACAGAATTAATTCCTGTGAAACTCACAAGATGAAGAGAATCACGCCAAAGAGAAGTCCTCATTGTCACGTTACTTTGCTCGACAGACCATCAGCGTGCGCCGTAGATCCCTGACCCCATAAACGTTATCGGTGATATGTATGATCTTGTAATAAAAGAGTTGTTGCTTAGACATGAGCAGGTTGGTTATTTCATCAGGCAAGTCATCGTTATCATTTTTTACCACCGCAATGCGTTGCGTACGCAAATAACCATCACTGTCTTCTCTAAGGAAGCTCAAGGTAGTGGAGCGATTAATAGCATAATGTTTACCGTTAACATCCAGCACCCCAACTTGTGAGAAAGCACCTTCCTCTGCAGAGGAAATCCTCAAAACTAACAAAACCTCACCTTCAATGCTCACCCCCTCTTTTTGAGTATGGAGAAAAACATGGCTTTTAGCCGTACACACAAAAGCCGATGGAATACGAGGGCGATTAAGCAAAAAAAGAAATATCACCATGACCGCAGCGAACATACTAATAAAGATAATTTTCGCACTCATGCACCGTTCCTTTTTGCTCCATTTTACACACGCTAAAGAAATACTCTTTCAGTTTATTACCTGCCGATAGGTTATTGTCATCATAAAATATGATGACTTTATCTCTTCCTTCACAAATGGAACTGTGTTTTTGCCAATTTGGTGAATTCAAAAATCGGGATAACTTCACTGATGAATTATCATCTGTGGTGTAAAAATCACACGAGCCGGATTTCAATATATGTACAACCCCATCGTTATTGCGAAACATTAATATGAGAAAAAAAACCATAACTGCACAGACAGTAAAAGTGAAAACACACCATAGGATAAGCTGCGGCCACCGTCTATACTGAAAAGCCTTATCAACAATATCTAACTGGGTGGTCGTTATTCTTTTACTCTTGATATCATCATTCACGCTGCTGACCCGGGCCTGAAAAAGGAACCCTTCGCGCGGGATCGTGACGATTATATTGTTCAAGCCTAACGATGAAAAAGCTTTGCGCAATATGCTCACGCTTTTATTTAGGCTATGCCCTGAGGGTATCATGCCATGTTTTCCCCAGACCTCTTCGATGATCAGTTCCCGGTTTACTTGCTTATAGTTATTATCAATAAAAAGTTCCAGTAACCTTGAGGTTGGTGCAGAGAGGATAATCCTTTCACCTTGCACACTTAATACCCTCTGCTCTGAATCGTATAAAACCTGACCGTTAATTATTTTTTTCATCCAGATAAACTCTTATTTTTATCTTTGACGAGATTCACATACGATACAGAATATATTCACACCAGATAGTTAGCAATACAAGAATAGTTTGTTCCAATTTTATGAGGCATGTGTAAAACATCCACTACCAACAGGGATATACTTTTGCAAAGCCACTATAAATTTTTTATTTTGTGCTTTCAGTTCGGGGCTTCGGTACGTTTCTCCCGGTAGAATATAGCGAATGGTCGCTTCATCATCGGTCGAATTGCACCCCTTTTGAACAATGATTTTAAAAAAGGTATTTCCTGTATTTTCAAGAACCCCTTTCTGCTCATCCAGCATATAATGCAAATTCATTTTTCGTGGCCGAACAACCAGAATGGTTTCCAGTGCGATAGCTGGTATCGCTTCGCTCTTTTTACCCCTGTTGCGCTCCGGGAAAAGGGTGATGGGCATTTCAGTAAACTGCACACGGTAGTAGCGCTCCTTGTCATCCTGCGGACCACGATAGAAAATCTTGAAAAACTCTCCTGCATCCGGTGCCAGAGAGAAATTAAGCGGTGCAAACAGTAATTCGCCCTCTTCGATAGCCTGGCGACGCTCCCCGCCAGGCCCGGGCTTATCAATTTTCACCGCCGAAATGCTGTAAATATTCTGCTTGTGGCTGTCATTAAAAACACGTTTGCTGATAAAGGATTTATCCGCCGCCATGTCAAAAATGGTTGAATCAAGATACAAGGCGCGTGCGGGCAGGCTAAATAACGCCAGGAGAGCCAAACCAGTAACGATCATAGCCACACGCCATCCGGTCATTTTGTCACCCCTACCCAGTTCGCCATGACTTTTATCTCCCCACTGGCGCTGACCACGCCTTCCCAGTCAGAACCTGATACCGTTAAAGCAGAGCGAGAATCGTCCATCGGAAAGAGCAGTGATAAACGGGTATTGAAGTAACTCCCGTCATCAGTATTGTTGGCGTCCCAGGGCGTTTGTTGCCGCAGAGCATCATTCAGGCTTATGGCCGCTTCACCACAGCTATTTCTTGCCTGAGTCACACTACCTGACTGGTTGTTATACTCAAGATAGGCCGGTATCGGTACACTTACTCCACCTTGTGCGGACGTAAACAGGCAGTACGGCGTGTCATTTAACGTTGTGCTATCGCCAATAACTTGCGCGGTAATGCTGTCAGCCTGGCGAGGGCCTGAAACAGTAACGGTATAATCCATTCTTATTGGCGTATCCTCGCCAATAGTGCCGCTACCGCTAGCAGACGTTGTATTATTAGATGAAATAATACTTATCCCATACTCCTTAGGTACGATATTAAGCTGTAACGAAGGCGTGAACTGGTAATAACCTGACTCAGGTGTTAGAGCGTTAGTAAACGCAAAGGTAAACGGCTGGCTATTCGTAATACTGACGCCCGCATTGACCAGATTTTTGAGAAATGTCTGCGACAAAAAGAGGTACACATATTCACCGCTGGTGGTGAACACGTTGTAATACGCCGTCGATGCACTGAAGTTATACCATGTGGAGCCATTACCGGAATACCGCACGGTGGCCGCTGCAGGGGTAAATCCAAGCGCTGTTGAATCCACATACGCCCTGAACGTCAATGATGCCGTCAGGTTAGCTGTCTGCTGAAGATTATAGCTGACCATTTTGCAGATAACACCGCTCACGTTACTGACGACGCCCAACTCACAAGCACCTGAATCATTGGTAATACTCGGCGTGCCGTCGCTGGCAATCCACAGCTCCTGGAAGGCGCTGGTCGATTCCAGTGCCAGATGGCCGCGTTTGGTTAACGTGTAGTTTACGTAGTTCCAGCGTCCTGAGGACTGATCTTTGCAGCGCTCGCCTGCCGCGTAATCATAATTGACCGAGGTATAACAGCGATTGAAAACATATGTTTCGCTACTTCCGGTGGCCATATTGCGGAAATATTCGTAGGCAGAGTCACTCAGGGAGGCAAACCCATATGCCCCGCCGACCACACCGGCGACAGACCCGACCTGAGCATGGTAGAAACCGTTGCTGTCCGTTCCCTGAGCCGTAATATACCCTGTCGTTGGGCACTGCGTTCCACTGTAGCAACGAATACCGCTAAACGGTCCATCGATTGGGGAATTATCAATCCACATATCCTGATAGTTATTCGCCGGTGCCGTCCAACCTACGTAGCCTAAATAGCCTAGACTTACCTGGGAAGTTCCATATTTCACCCAGGTATTCGACCCGCTGAAACGTGGATCAAGCGAGGAAGGAGTAATAAAGTACTCACCATCAATGGCATTTTCGATAAACATAAAATTATTACTGACAGATCCGGAGGATGTCGCCGTCAACGCTTTCGCTGTAAAGGGTGTTAAGGCACCGACAATGAGTAAAGGAATAATAATATTTGCACTTTTTTTCATAGAATTACCTCTGCGCCATTGTCGATTGCAGTGCACATTTAACATCACCCACCCACGCAGCCCCCCTGGCTTTATCCAGATCCAAATCGGCTTCACAGATACTCCCATTAGCTGATACCAGGGTAATGATGGGATACTTTTTATCGATATCGATCGCAAACTCACCTTTCCCGTCAGTCCGAGTTTTGCCTATGTGATTATGGATATCTGTGTTCGCCGCCAGTTGCCCATCGGGATAGCGGACGCGACCAAATACGGTCACCATACTTTTCACTTCCGGTGCAACAACGCTCACATTCCCTGGATACAAGTTCATCGCGTGTTTGCGTCCGGAAACAATATCGAAGCTGTCTTCGGAGTTCCGGTCGTTCATAATTTCCAGTTTGTATTGCGCATACGGAGGGAGCGCAATAAAGGTCGATTTACCGCTCAGCAGGTAATTGTGGTTATTGACTTTTGCTGCCAGTTTTCCATCGCCTGCCAGACCCGTTTTAACAATGATCCCCGAGCGTTGTCGCTCATTACTCAGACCAACATCACCGCCAGCCCAGGCTATTGCCCCGAGAGAAGAGAAGTTCATGTTAGTCGAGTTATCTGCTGAACGAGTGACAGAGACCGTCCCGGCGTTATATTGGGTGCTGTAACTGACATTGCCATTGACGGAATAATCGTTGCCGTAATTCTGCTCTCCGCTCAGGCGCGTCGAGGCAGAAACGCCTGCTGAGGTGATTGGGCCATCTTTAAACTGTTTACGAGCGCTGATATTGCCCTGCGTCGCACCGTAACGATCGCGCGATGCGCCCACACTTAACCAGGAAGCCAGTGGTAACGAGAAGTCCAGGCTGACATAACGCTCCTGACGACCGTCATCATTCGTGTTGTTATAGAAGTAGCGCTGTACACCCGCCCGCAGACCGACAGTGGCATACCGTCCGGCATAAAGTGTTGTGCTGTAATCTATGTTGCGATACTTATTGCCTGAATAGCGGTTTTCCGTCTGGCTTAGCGTTAGCGATCCTCCGTGTGGAATAACGCTTCCCAGGTTGATCGTGCCGCCAATGGAGTAGTTATCACGTTCTTGCACCGGCAAACGGTCACCAATTTTGCTGTCTTCCCGAGAGGCCCACACTGAGCCAAATCCACCGGGTGCGCTGACATTCACATTGCTGACATTTCGCCAGGTTCCATCATTTGCCAGCATCGTTTGCGCACCCACACTCACGTATTCGTTCACATTTAACGTGATATCAGTTTCGTTAACCGCATTGGAATCAAAACCGTAAAGCGTTGACTTCATATTCAGGCCGGAAAGCACCGCCAGCGTCAGAGAAGCCGCGCCCCCTCCAATCCAGCTCTGTTCACTGCCTAAGTCACGGTAATGATTGCGCTTATAACTGACGCGATCGTAATCAAGCGAACCGCCAAAGACCTGCCATGAGATCTCATGCAGCCCCGCCGCCTGCTGGCGTGAGAAGATTTTATTTACGCGACTCATGCGGGTATTGACCGTGCGCCCATTGACGACAATATCCACCGTAACGTCGTACACCCCGTAAGGGAAACGGCTGGTGTCAATTTCGTAGCTGCCCATGTTAAAGTTCTGAACGCTCAGCAGGCGTCCGTCACGAAATACATGCACCTCCCCTGCTGCCGGTAAAAAGACCGTAATCGGGGTCAGCGAAAGGGAGGTATTTTCGACAACGGTGCTGCCTTTATTTCCGTAGCTTGCACCGTAGATTTTTCCGCCGTTTAAGGCGTTAAGACTGGCAATAGACTGGACATTCCACGTATCAAGCATTCCTAATGCCAGGCGATAACCTTCGTAATCGCGCTCGTACATCGCCCGATAAACGTTGCTGGAACCATTACTTTCACCAATACCATATACCGAACCATTAATATTAAAATGGTGCTCACGAAGTGACGTTGTATTATCCAGCGTTAAATAGCTGCGGGAACTGTTGCCGTTTTGATAATCATTGTAATAGGTACCAAAACTGTAATTGAGCACGTTAGTTAACCGGTCAACGCTTGACGGACCTAACAAGGAGCTGCGCGCCACAACAGCCTCGGTCAACGCGTCCCTGCTGACGATCATCTCCAGGTGGAACGATGAAATGTTCAGTTGAAGACGTGCTTCAGGCGTAAGGGCAATAGCGGTGTTGTCTTTAAATTTCACATTGCCTATTTTTTCTACCATCTCGCGCGTTTTATCCGCCAGCACAGCATTGTTTGGCAAGTCAGAAACCATTATCGATTTGACTGTAATATTCCCGTCAACCAATGAGATCAACGCATCAGCAATTTTTTGCTGGCTTTTTTCGTCCGTCTCTTGATACCGAATAAACACCGGAACTGTCATCCCTTGCTCCAGAGAGCGCGCAAAAGTACCAGGAATGACATAATGACCAATTTTAACGGGGGCGGAATGAACTGCCCCTGGTGTTAACGCTAAAGAGAGAAATACACTCCCTCCAATAAAATATTTAAATGACATATGCATCCTTACACTTCAGCATTTTATTATTGGCACCGGTAATGGCGTCGTGCATTACTTCACTGTAATAAATTGCTTGCCATGCCAAATGCCAATACGAGTGCGGCTGTTTGATACATCGCTTTTTTGAAGCCTTATTTTGGTTCCAGGCATAACGTAATAGCGTTCCCGGCATCCCCGCCCCTGGTCCTGAGTGGGATCCTTACACACGCCATAGGCAATCACGCGGAAAGAGACATTGCCTGTGTTGATGATTAAATCGTCCTGACGACTGTAGTTGAAGCGCTCATTACGCGGAGCTACAACTAAAATAGTCCCAATTTCCGCTGAAGCCGTTGCCGTCGCGGCTTTGCCCGCTTTCGTTGCTGCGCTTTCGCTCACAGGTTCATCAATCCATTGCAGGCGATAATAGCGTTCTTTATCATCCTCTGGCCCTTTATAGAAAAAGCGGAAAACATCTTTCGCGTCGCCTGGAAGAATAAGGCTGGCGGGTGTAGACAGTAATTCGCCTGGATTAATGCTTATTTCGGTGCCATCAGGCAACGGTGATGAGAGTCGTTTCACCGTAACGCTGACATAGCGTGCGGAATTCGTCGTGTTGATAATTTCTTTCGATAATGAACTCTGCTCGGAAGTCATTATCGACGTGATATCACCCACATTAATTGCCCAACTGGAAAAAGACGTAGCGATCCCCGCCAATATGGCAAAGGGTAAATATTTATTCATCAGTACATTCCTAAGAAATTCGGGAGAAAAATCTCCCGAATTTTTTCATTCATTACGCAGGCGTGGTCCAGGTCGCGTTGAACTGTACTTTCACATCGCCTGTCCAGTAGCCATCAGGCAAAGCAGAATAGTCAGTGACAGCTGTTGAACCATCAGACGTCGCAGAGGCGATAGAGAACTTAAAGCTGGACTGATCGCTCACGCGTTCAGCACCGTTATAAGCACCGTCAGCCATCAGACTTTCCAGACCAGAAGTTGATGAGGCATTAACCAGAACGGTTTCAGCGGAACTGGAAAGTGCATTACCGTTCCAGGCAACACCGACATCCAGAGTAGATGCATCGCCGCTTGCATTGGTTAGGGTATTGCTAATGACCTGTGCAGTCAGTTCAAAGTCGGTTGCACTTTCCTGTCCCTGGATCGTAATGTCAAAAGCACCATCCTGAGTATTAAAAGCATTCAGACCTTCCGCATACTGGAATGTCAGGGAGTTCAGCGGAGTAACAACCAGCATGCTAGTTGTATCTTTTGTTGCTGTAGCATCCCATGACGCAGTGGCAGATGCAGTAACATCAGCCATTGCATTTGCTGCTGCGAAAACAGAAACCAGAGAGGCCACCAGTAATAATTTTTTCATTTTCTTCTCCTAAGAACAAACGCGCAACCTGGCACTTTTCATAATAAGTAACCGGGAAGCTCCATTTAATTGCGAGCGAGAATTGCCGCGCCGAAAAATTATGTTCCGAGATATTGTTAACAGCAACAGCATGAAATTATCAAATCCTCAACATCATTAGGAATTTTCTTGTCTGGAAGATAAGTAAATGCCTACAGATTAGAGTTTAAAACCATAAAAATTCATAATTAAGTTTTTAAATCTAAAAAATAATCACATTAAAGAATTTGCATCCATTCTTGCTTTTTGATGCAAATCAAAATTAAAAAAAGATTCAAAGGATTAAAAAACATTTCAAATCAATAAACTATGAAAACCCTCAGAAAAGAAAAAACTTGTTAAAAAAATGCTACAAAAACAACCCATTTTAGTAAAAAATGAAATATTCCTAACGCAAATAAATAAATCAAGGAAAATTCTTATACGCAACCTAAAAGTAATAACGCACGAGAAATTCATTATTTTTGTGGTTATTTATAAAAATAAGAATATTCCGCGAATAATATAAAAATCCTGGTATTCGAATGATACGGTTTATTTCGCGCATTTATCACAACGTGTTGCTGTTCTTCGGCGCTTTCACTCAAAGCGATGAGATAGCATCTTATGCCCGTGCACATGGTGTCACATTGCCCTCTCCGCCATTCAGACAATTCCCGACAGTCTTCCATATTTCCTCCATTTTTCTGCCGACTGACCTGACTAAACTAGTATCATTCCCCGAAGTGTTTCAGGATGAGAACGTATAACGATGAAAGGCAGTCATAAAACCCGCTGGGCAATCGCCGCTGGCATCATTGTGGTGGTCCTTGCCGCCGCCTGGTACTGGCACACTCAATCCGCCGAGCCTTCTACTCCGGCAGGGGCCAGCAGTCAGTCAAAACGCCCTGCGGGCGGGGGTCGTCACGGTATGCGCGGCGGCGCGCTGGCACCGGTTCAGGCGGCCACCGCGGTGAATAAAGCCGTGCCTCGCTATCTCACAGGCCTGGGGACCATTACCGCCGCCAACACCGTTACGGTACGCAGCCGCGTCGACGGTCAGCTCATGGCGATCCACTTCCAGGAAGGTCAGCAGGTGAAAGCTGGCGATTTACTGGCCGAGATCGACCCAAGCCAGTTCAAAGTCGCCCTTGCCCAGGCTCAGGGGCAGCTTGCAAAAGACAAAGCCACGCTCGCTAACGCCCGGCGCGATCTGGCGCGCTATCAGCAGCTGGTGAAAACCAATCTGGTCTCTCGTCAGGAGCTGGACACGCAGCAATCGCTGGTCAGCGAAACGCAGGGCACCATCAAAGCTGACGAGGCCGCGGTGGCCAGCGCACAGCTGCAGCTTGACTGGAGCCGCATCACCGCGCCAATTGACGGGCGCGTTGGCCTCAAGCAGGTCGATATTGGCAACCAGATCTCAAGCGGTGATACCACGGGCATCGTGGTCATAACCCAGACCCACCCAATTGATTTAGTCTTCACTCTGCCAGAAAGCGAAATTGCGACGGTGGTGCAGGCGCAGAAAGCCGGAAAGGGGCTGGTGGTGGAAGCCTGGGACCGTACCAACAAGCAGAAGTTGAGCGAAGGTTCTTTGCTTAGCCTGGATAACCAGATCGACACCACCACCGGCACCATCAAGCTGAAAGCGCGCTTTAACAACCAGGACGACGCCCTCTTCCCGAATCAGTTTGTAAATGCACGCATGCTGGTGGCGACCGAAGAAAACGCGGTGGTGATCCCCACCGCCGCGCTGCAGATGGGCAACGAAGGTAACTTCGTCTGGGTGCTGAACAGCGACAATAAAGTCAGCAAGCACCTGGTGAAAACCGGGATTCAGGACAGCCAGACGGTTGTGATCAGCGCCGGACTCTCTGCGGGCGACCGCGTGGTGACGGACGGTATCGATCGTCTGACCGAAGGCGCCAAAGTCGAAGTGGTTGAACCCGCGAAACAGGGAGCGAACTCCTGATGCAGGTCATGCCGCCAGGCGCAACAGGTGGGCCATCACGCCTGTTTATTCTGCGCCCTGTTGCCACCACGCTGCTGATGGTGGCGATCCTGCTCGCCGGGATTATTGGCTATCGCTTCCTGCCCGTCTCGGCGCTGCCGGAAGTGGATTACCCCACCATTCAGGTCGTTACCCTCTATCCTGGCGCCAGCCCGGATGTGGTGACCTCCGCCATTACCGCTCCGCTGGAACGCCAGTTTGGTCAGATGTCGGGCCTGAAACAGATGTCATCGCAAAGCTCCGGTGGGGCATCGGTGGTAACGCTGCAGTTCCAGCTCTCGCTGTCACTGGACGTGGCCGAGCAGGAGGTGCAGGCTGCGATCAACGCCGCCACCAACCTGCTGCCGTCAGACCTGCCTAACCCGCCGGTCTACAGCAAAGTAAACCCGGCGGATCCGCCGATCATGACCCTTGCTGTCACCTCTTCCGCCATGCCAATGACCCAGGTGGAAGACATGGTCGAAACCCGCGTGGCACAGAAAATTTCCCAGGTCTCCGGCGTCGGGCTGGTAACGCTGGCGGGCGGACAACGCCCGGCGGTGCGCGTGAAGCTTAACGCGCAGGCCATCGCTGCGCTGGGGCTGACCAGCGAAACCATCCGCACCGCCATCAGCAACGCCAACGTCAACTCGGCGAAAGGCTCGCTGGACGGCCCCACCCGCGCCGTGACGCTCTCGGCCAACGATCAGATGCAGTCTGCCGATGAGTACCGTCAGCTGATTATTGCCTACCAGAACGGTGCGCCGGTACGTCTGGGTGACGTCGCCACCGTTGAGCAAGGCGCGGAAAACAGCTGGCTGGGTGCGTGGGCCAACAAACAGCAGGCGATTGTGATGAACGTGCAGCGCCAGCCGGGCGCTAACATCATTGAAACCGCCGACAGCATTCGCACCATGCTCCCGCAGCTTATCGAAAGCCTGCCAAAATCGGTCACGGTGAAGGTGCTTTCCGACCGCACCACCAACATTCGCGCGTCGGTTACCGATACCCAGTTTGAGCTAATGCTGGCGATTGCGCTGGTGGTGATGATCATCTATCTGTTCCTGCGCAACGTACCTGCAACCATCATTCCCGCCGTTGCCGTGCCGCTCTCGCTGGTGGGAACATTTGCCGTGATGGTGTTCCTCGATTTTTCGATCAACAACCTGACGCTGATGGCGCTCACCATCGCCACCGGCTTCGTGGTGGATGATGCTATCGTTGTGATCGAAAACATCTCGCGCTATATCGAGAAAGGCGAAAAACCGCTGGCCGCTGCGCTGAAAGGTGCGGGCGAGATCGGATTTACCATTATCTCGCTGACCTTCTCCCTGATTGCGGTGCTGATCCCGCTGCTGTTTATGGGCGATATCGTCGGGCGGCTGTTCCGCGAGTTTGCCGTCACGCTGGCGGTCGCCATTCTGATCTCTGCCGTGGTGTCGCTGACCCTGACGCCAATGATGTGCGCCCGCATGCTGAGCCATGAATCCCTGCGCAAGCAAAACCGTTTCTCTCGCGCCTCTGAGCGGATGTTCGAACGGATCATTGCCGCTTACGGCCGGGTGCTGGCAAAAGTGCTTAACCACCCGTGGGCGACGCTCGGCGTGGCACTCGGCACGCTGGCACTCAGCGTCATGCTGTGGATCGTTATCCCGAAAGGCTTTTTCCCCATCCAGGACAACGGCATTATTCAGGGCACGCTTCAGGCGCCCCAGTCGGTCTCCTTCGCCAGTATGGCGCAGCGTCAGCAGCAGGTCTCTGACATCATCATGAAAGATCCGGCGGTGGAAAGCCTGACCGCGTATGTGGGCGTCGATGGCACCAACCCGTCGCTGAACAGTGCGCGTCTGCAAATCAACCTCAAGCCGCTGGATGACCGCGACGATCGGGTCAACGCCGTTATTGAGCGGCTGCAAACTGCCGTGGCGCGCGTGCCGGGGATTGAACTTTACCTGCAGCCAATTCAGGATTTGACCATCGATACCCAGGTCAGCCGCACGCAGTACCAGTTCACGCTTCAGGCCACCAGCCTTGATGCGCTGAGCACGTGGGTACCGCAACTGGTCAACAAACTCAAGGCGCTGCCGCAGCTTTCTGACGTCAGCAGCGACTGGCAGGACAAAGGGCTGGCGGCATATGTGAATGTCAATCGCGATACTGCCAGCCGGCTGGGCATCACCATGTCCGACGTGGACAACGCGCTCTATAACGCCTTTGGTCAGCGCCTCATCGCCACCATTTATACCCAGGCGAATCAGTATCGCGTGGTGCTGGAACACAACACCGATAACACGCCCGGCCTGGCCGCGCTGGACTCGGTGCGCCTGACCAGCAAAGACGGTGGTATTGTGCCGTTAAGCGCCATTGCCAGCGTGGAGGAGCGTTATACGCCGCTGTCGATTAACCATCTCGATCAGTTCCCGTCCACCACCATCTCGTTCAACGTACCGGACAACTATTCGCTGGGTGAAGCGGTCGAGGCCATTCTGGGCGCGGAGAAAGAACTCAACTTCCCGTCTGATATTCAGACCCAGTTCCAGGGCAGCACCCTGGCGTTCCAGGCTGCGCTGGGCAATACCATCTGGCTGATCGTGGCTGCCGTGGTGGCGATGTACATCGTCCTTGGGGTGCTGTACGAAAGCTTTATCCACCCAATCACCATCCTCTCTACCCTGCCGACTGCCGGGGTGGGTGCGCTACTGGCCCTGATGCTGGCGGGCAGCGAACTGGACGTCATCGCCATTATCGGCATCATTCTGCTTATCGGGATCGTGAAGAAAAACGCCATCATGATGATCGACTTCGCCCTGGCCGCCGAGCGCGAGCAGGGCATGTCGCCGCGAGACGCCATCTTCCAGGCCTGTCTGTTGCGTTTTCGTCCGATCCTGATGACCACGCTGGCGGCCCTGCTGGGCGCGCTGCCGCTGATGCTCAGCACCGGCGTCGGTGCAGAGCTGCGCCGTCCGCTGGGTATCGGCATGGTCGGCGGCCTGCTGGTGAGCCAGGTGCTGACGCTATTCACCACGCCGGTGATTTACCTGCTGTTTGACCAACTGGCCCTGTGGACTAAAAGCCGCTTCCCGAAACGTGAAGAGGAGGCGTAAGTGAAGTTTTTCGCCCTCTTCATTTACCGCCCGGTGGCGACGATTTTAATCTCGCTCGCCATTACGCTGTGCGGCGTGCTGGGCTTCCGCCTGCTGCCGGTGGCCCCCCTGCCGCAGGTGGATTTTCCGGTGATCATGGTCAGCGCATCGCTGCCGGGCGCGTCGCCGGAGACCATGGCCTCGTCGGTTGCCACGCCACTGGAACGCTCGCTCGGGCGAATTGCGGGGGTCAACGAGATGACCTCCAGCAGCTCGCTCGGCAGCACGCGCATCATTCTGGAGTTCAGCTTCGACCGGGATATTAACGGTGCGGCGCGCGACGTGCAGGCGGCGATCAACGCCGCGCAAAGCCTGCTGCCGAGCGGAATGCCAAGCCGCCCGACCTACCGTAAAGCCAACCCGTCCGACGCGCCGATCATGATCCTGACGCTGACCTCGGACACCTATTCCCAGGGGCAGCTCTACGACTTTGCGTCGACCCAGCTGGCGCAGACGATCTCACAAATAAACGGCGTGGGTGACGTGAGCGTTGGCGGTAGCTCCCTGCCCGCCGTGCGCGTCGGCCTGAACCCGCAGGCGCTGTTTAACCAGGGCGTGTCGCTGGATGACGTGCGCTCCGCCATCAGCAGCGCCAACGTGCGCAGGCCGCAGGGGGCGATAGAGAGCAACAGCCACCGCTGGCAGATCCAGACCAACGACGAGCTCAAAACCGCCGCCGAATATCAGCCGCTCATCATCCACTACAATAACGGCGCGGCGGTACGTTTAAGCGACGTAGCCAGCGTCACCGACTCGGTGCAGGACGTGCGCAACGCCGGGATGACCAACGCCAAACCGGCCATCTTGCTGATGATCCGCAAGCTGCCGGAAGCCAATATTATTGAAACGGTAAACAGCATTCGCGCGCGTCTGCCGGAGTTACAGAAGACCATCCCGGCCGCTATTGATCTGCAGATTGCCCAGGATCGTTCGCCGACCATTCGCGCCTCGCTTGAAGAGGTGGAACAGACGCTGGTGATCTCCGTCGGGCTGGTGATCCTGGTGGTGTTCCTGTTTCTGCGCTCGGGCCGCGCAACGCTTATTCCCGCCGTTGCGGTACCGGTGTCGCTGATTGGTACCTTCGCCGCCATGTACCTGTGCGGTTTTAGCCTGAACAACCTGTCGCTGATGGCGCTGACCATCGCCACCGGCTTTGTGGTGGATGACGCCATCGTGGTGCTGGAGAATATTTCCCGCCATCTGGAAGCCGGGGTAAAACCGCTGCAGGCCGCCCTGCAGGGCACGCGCGAAGTGGGCTTTACGGTACTCTCCATGAGCCTGTCGCTGGTGGCGGTATTCCTGCCGCTGCTGCTGATGGGCGGGCTGCCGGGGCGACTGCTGCGCGAATTTGCCGTCACCCTTTCGGTGGCTATCGGCATCTCGCTGATTATCTCGCTAACGCTCACGCCAATGATGTGCGGCTGGATGCTTAAGCGCAGCAAACCGCACTCGCAGCCGCGTCGTAAAGGGTTTGGCCGTTTCCTGTTGGCAATGCAGGAAGGGTACGGAAAATCGCTGAAGTGGGTGCTCAACCACACGCGGCTGGTTGGTCTGGTGCTTGTCGGCACCATCGCGCTCAACGTCTGGCTGTATATCTCCATCCCGAAAACCTTCTTCCCGGAGCAGGACACCGGCGTGCTGATGGGCGGCATCCAGGCTGACCAGAGTATTTCCTTCCAGGCGATGCGCGGCAAGCTGCAGGATTTTATGAAGATCATCCGCGAAGACAAGGCGGTGGATAACGTCACCGGCTTTACCGGCGGGTCACGCGTTAACAGCGGGATGATGTTTATCACCCTTAAGCCGCGCGGCGAGCGCAATGAAACGGCGCAGCAGGTGATAGACCGGCTGCGAATGAAGCTCGCCAAAGAGCCAGGCGCCAACCTGTTTTTGATGGCCGTTCAGGATATCCGCGTGGGCGGACGTCAGGCGAACGCCAGCTACCAGTACACCCTGCTCTCTGACGATCTGGCCGCGCTGCGCGAGTGGGAGCCCAAAATCCGTAAAGCGCTGGCCGCCCTGCCGCAGCTGGCGGACGTGAACTCCGATCAGCAGGACAACGGGGCAGAGATGGCGTTGACCTACGATCGTGAAACCATGTCGCGGCTGGGCATTAACGTTGAAGCCGCCAACAGTCTGCTGAACAACGCCTTTGGCCAGCGCGAGATTTCCACCATCTATCAGCCAATGAACCAGTACAAGGTGGTGATGGAAGTGGACCCGCGCTATACCCAGGACATCAGCGCGCTGGATAAAATGTTTGTCATTAACAACGACGGTAAAGCGATACCGCTCTCTTACTTCGCCAGCTGGCGGCCCGCTAACGCGCCGCTCTCTGTGAACCATCAGGGGCTGTCGGCAGCGTCCACGATCTCCTTTAACCTGCCCACCGGTTCGTCGCTTTCCGAGGCCAGCGAGGCCATCGACCGTGCCATGACCCAGCTCGGCGTGCCCTCGACCGTGCGCGGCAGTTTTGCCGGGACCGCGCAGGTCTTCCAGGAGACGATGAATTCGCAGGTGATTTTGATTCTGGCGGCCATTGCCACGGTCTATATCGTGCTTGGCGTGCTGTATGAGAGCTATGTTCATCCGCTGACCATTCTCTCGACGCTACCATCGGCAGGCGTGGGGGCGTTGCTGGCGCTGGAGCTGTTTGGCGCGCCCTTTAGCCTCATCGCCTTAATCGGGATCATGCTGTTAATTGGTATTGTGAAGAAAAACGCCATCATGATGGTGGACTTTGCGCTGGAGGCTCAGCGTAACGGCAACCTGACGCCAGAAGAGGCAATTTTCCAGGCCTGCCTGCTGCGTTTTCGTCCGATCATGATGACCACGCTGGCGGCGCTGTTTGGCGCGCTGCCGCTGGTGATCTCCGGTGGCGATGGTTCAGAGCTGCGCCAGCCGCTGGGGATCACTATTGTCGGTGGGCTGGTGATGAGTCAGCTCCTGACGCTCTACACCACGCCGGTGGTCTATCTGTTCTTTGACCGCCTGCGGCTGCGTTTTTCACGTAAAAACAGAACCACGGTGACCGGGTAAATGACTGATCTTCCCAGTAACGTTCGCTGGCAATTATGGATAGTGGCCTTCGGCTTTTTTATGCAGTCGCTGGATACTACCATCGTCAACACCGCCCTCCCCTCAATGGCAAAAAGCCTGGGGGAGAGCCCGCTGCATATGCATATGGTGATTGTCTCCTACGTGCTGACCGTTGCCGTGATGCTCCCTGCCAGCGGCTGGCTGGCGGACAAAGTGGGGGTGCGCAATATCTTCTTCACCGCTATCGTGCTGTTTACCGCGGGTTCGCTGTGTTGCGCGATGGCGAATACGCTGGATCAGCTGGTGATGGCACGCGTTCTGCAGGGCGTCGGTGGGGCTATGATGGTGCCAGTCGGGCGACTGACGGTGATGAAAATCGTCCCGCGCGAGCAGTATATGGCGGCAATGACCTTTGTGACCTTACCAGGCCAGGTGGGTCCGCTGCTTGGTCCGGCGCTGGGCGGCATACTTGTGGAATATGCCTCCTGGCACTGGATTTTCCTCATCAACCTGCCGGTGGGCATTATTGGTGCTATCGCCACCCTGGCGTTGATGCCCAACTATACCCTGCAGACGCGGCGCTTTGATGTAGTCGGTTTTCTGTTGCTCGCCACCGGTATGGCGACGCTGACCCTCGCTCTCGACGGGCAAAAAGGGCTGGGAATCTCCTCACTGACGCTCGCCATTCTGATCGTTATCGGGATGAGCGCCATTTTGTGGTATCTGTGGCATGCCAGAGGAAACGACCGGGCGCTGTTCAGCCTGACGCTGTTTAAAAACCCTACCTACCGGCTTGGCCTGTTCGGAAGTTTTGCGGGGCGCGTGGGCAGCGGCATGCTGCCGTTTATGACACCCGTGTTCCTGCAAATCGGTATGGGCTTTTCACCGTTTCACGCGGGGCTGATGATGATCCCGATGGTGCTGGGCAGCATGGGAATGAAGCGCATTGTGGTGCAGGTGGTTAACCGCTTTGGCTATCGCCACGTGCTGGTCACCGCCACGCTGGGGCTGGCACTGGTCAGCCTGCTGTTTATGGCCGTAGCGCTGATGGGCTGGTACTACGCCCTGCCGCTGGTGCTGTTCTGCCAGGGCATTATTAACTCCATGCGCTTCTCGTCGATGAACACCCTGACGCTGAAGGATCTGCCGGACGAACTGGCAAGCAGCGGCAACAGTCTGCTGTCGATGATCATGCAGCTCTCCATGAGCGTGGGGGTCACCATTGCCGGTTTACTGCTCGGCATGTACGGTCAGCACCATCTCAGCATCGACACGCCGGTGGCGCATCAGGTCTTTTTATACACGTATCTCAGCATGGCGGTTATCATCGCCCTGCCCGCTTTCATCTTCGCCCGTGTGCCGGATGATACCCGTAAGAACGTCGTTATCCGGCGCAGTAAAAGGAGTGGATCATGAAATTCTGGCGTCCGGGCATTACCGGTAAGCTCTTTCTGGCAATTTTTGCCACCTGTATTGTCCTGCTGATCACCATGCACTGGGCCGTGCGGCTCAGCTTTGAGCGCGGTTTTATCGATTACATTAAGCATGGTAATGAGCAGCGCCTGCAGGGTTTGAGTGATGCACTGAGCGAGCAGTATGCCCAGCACGGGAACTGGCGTTTTTTGCGCAACAATGACCGTTTTATCTTCCAGATCCTGCGCTCGCTGGAGCACGATAGCGGCGATGACCGCCCCGGCCCGGGCATGCCGCCCCACGGCTGGCGCACCCAGTTCTGGGTGATCGACCAGGATATGCGCACGCTGGTTGGCCCTCGTGCGCCCATCCCCCCGGACGGCACCCGGCGGGCAATCAAAGTGAATAACGCTACCGTCGGCTGGGTTATCGCCTCGCCAGTGGAGCGCCTGACGCGTAACACCGATATCAACTTCGATCGTCAGCAGCGCCGGGCCAGTTGGCTGATCGTCATCCTCTCCACGCTGCTGGCCGCGCTTGCCACCTTCCCGCTGGCGCGGGGCCTGCTCGCCCCGGTGAAAAGGCTGGTGGAAGGCACGCATAAACTGGCCGCCGGGGATTTCTCCACCCGCGTGGACACGCGCAGCCAGGATGAGCTGGGCAAGCTGGCGCAGGATTTTAACCAGCTCGCCAGTACGCTGGAGAAAAACCAGCAGATGCGTCGCGATTTTATGGCCGATATTTCACACGAGCTGCGCACCCCGCTGGCAGTGCTGCGCGGCGAACTGGAGGCCATTCAGGACGGCGTACGCAAGTTCACGCCCGAATCCGTGGCCTCGCTGCAGGCGGAAGTGGGTACGCTGACCAAACTGGTAGACGATTTGCACCAGCTCTCCATGTCAGACGAAGGGGCGCTGGCCTATCAGAAAGCACCGGTGGACGTAATCAACATTCTGGAGGTTATCAGCGGGGCTTTCCGCGAGCGTTTTGCCAGCCGCAACCTGACCATTGACCTCTCCCTGCCGGACAGCGCGGTGGTGTTTGGCGATAAAGATCGTCTGATGCAGCTTTTCAACAACCTGCTGGAAAACAGCCTGCGCTACACCGACAGCGGTGGCGGACTGCACATCTCCGGCAGACAAGAAAACGGCCGCTTCGCCCTCACCTTTGCCGACTCCGCTCCCGGCGTGCAGGATGCGCAGCTGGAAAAACTGTTTGAACGTTTTTATCGCACCGAAGGCTCCCGCAACCGTGCCAGCGGCGGCTCCGGGCTGGGACTGGCGATTTGCGTTAATATCGTCGAGGCGCACAATGGCACCCTGCGTGCCGCCCATTCGCCTTTTGGCGGGGTTAGCATTACAGTAGAGTTACCGCTGGAACGGGATTTATCGAGAGAAGCATGACCGAATTACCGATTGACGAAAACACGCCACGCATTTTGATTGTGGAAGACGAGCCTAAGCTTGGACAGTTACTGATCGACTATTTACGTGCGGCCAGCTACGCCCCGTCGCTTATCAGCCATGGCGATCAGGTGTTACCGTACGTGCGCCAGACGCCGCCGGATCTGATCCTGCTGGATCTGATGCTCCCCGGCACCGATGGCCTGACCCTGTGCCGGGAAATTCGTCGCTTCTCCGACGTGCCGATCGTCATGGTGACGGCAAAAATCGAAGAGATCGACCGCCTGCTGGGACTCGAAATTGGCGCGGACGATTACATCTGCAAACCCTACAGCCCGCGTGAAGTGGTCGCCCGCGTGAAAACCATTCTGCGTCGCTGTAAACCGCAGCGCGAGCTTCAGGTACTGGACGCCGAAAGCCCGCTGATTGTTGATGAGAGCCGCTTCCAGGCCAGCTGGCGCAGCAAGCTTCTCGATCTCACGCCTGCTGAGTTCCGCCTGCTGAAAACCCTTTCCCACGAGCCGGGGAAAGTGTTCTCTCGCGAGCAGCTGCTCAACCACCTGTATGACGATTACCGCGTAGTGACAGACCGCACCATCGACAGCCACATCAAAAACCTGCGCCGTAAGCTGGAGGCGCTCGACGCCGAACAGTCATTTATTCGCGCGGTGTATGGCGTGGGATACCGCTGGGAAGCGGATGCGTGCAGGATTGCATAGCTAAACGCCCCCTCACCCTAACCCTCTCCACTGTACGGTCCGGGGACATAGTGAACACTTGTTCGGGGACATGGTAGACACTTACAACTAAGGCATAAGAACCCGTTTATGGAGTCGCTTATGCCCTGGGATGC
>NZ_JBMKHJ010000052.1:0-20190 GCF_049237265.1 Enterobacter cloacae complex sp. IR5384
ATAACAGTAAGCGTCGGCATGGTTCTAGCGAACAGATGTCACCGACAGAATATGAAAACCAGTATTATCAACGGCTCGGAAGTGTCTAGATTATCCGTGGCGATTCATTACCCGGGATCCGGACTGAAGGCATGAGTTTGCCTGTTCAAGATAACTTTGCAGAGACGGCCGTGTCTCAGCCATACCCAAAAGGCCAGAACCGTCTTTGTCGTGCAGAAATTGGAAGTACCGTTCCTGGAACTCAAGGCTCAGAAAACTGTAAGGGGTATTGGTATCATAGAAATCACCAAATAGTTTGAGCCGGTGATCGAGGCCGCAGATAAGGATCAGGAAACGACGGTAGTGAAGTGCCATAAGATCATGCTGCTTCAGTCGGTCGGTATAACTGACGTCCTCAAACTTTATGGTGCTGCCATCAATCCCCTGGAAATGTGCTTCCTGTTCGCTGGCGGAAGGGAATAGCTGCGAAGCCCCAAGATGGCTTTCTACCGAAGAGTAAACCTGATGAATATTTTGACCGTCCCGGACCAGAAGGAATACAACCCGGTTCCTGTCATTGCGGACATGATTTTCCCAGGGATCGCGGTAATCGATATAACGTCGTGTTGTGGCCATACATACGATGGAACGTTCGGACGGAAAAATCTGCTCCACCAGCCCGGGGCTGGTTCGTAAAGTTTCATGAAATTTTTCCATATCAGAGAAGTCGAACCAGCTATCGAGATCGCACCATACGGCCAGCTCTTCATCCACCATCAGCTTTGCCTGAACGACCTGGAGCGGGAGGTGTGATGGAGCGGATTCACCCTTCACGATATTCACTACCTCAACGTCTTTGCCGGTATACAGTTCCAGACTGCCAACGCCATCGTGGATTTTCTTCACATATTCCATGGCTTCTTCTGTAGTGGCCAGACTTGCCGCTGCAACTTCCTCGAAATAGGGCAGCATTCTTTTGCTGGCATTAGCGATTGCCTGCGTTCGTTGTGTGATGATTTTGCTGATGGCTGTGCTGATCTGCCCTTCTTTTAAGGCCGCTTCTCTGATTTGTTCAATGCGGGTATCTGAAATACCAGAGGACAGAGCATTTTGAACTGATCCAATCGCCAGTGAGGTTACCGCCTGCTGCTCTTGTGGGGGCACTAACGCAACGCTAAGGCCCGTCACAGGGTTTTCACGGTCATCTGTACCTAATTGCTCAATCGCAAGGTCACGGAGCCCCTGAGCATCGCTCACGAGGGCTGTAAGCGATGCCTGTAGGCTATTCACTTCTTCCTGAGCTTGTCTGAGTTCAGCATCCCGGATTACCTTATGGTCGGGTTCAAATACAAAACTGGACAGAAAATCCTTAACCAGGAAGCGATGCTCTCGCATTTCTTTGCCACGTTCCCTACGGTTGCCGCTGCTGTCTTCAGTGACAATAGCTACAGTCTGACCGTAAACGCGGGGATGGGCGCGTAGAATCACTGTGTGCAGCTTATCTTCAACGTAACGCAAAGACGTAATGAGCAGCGTATCCCCTGCCACAATACCCTCTTCAGGGATGCTGTCAGTGGACGTCCAGTACTGACCCGCCAGCAAAGAATGAAATCGCTCTAAACGGTCAATGTTATTTTTGCTGACCAGGTCACCCATATACCTTTCCTTCCAGATTCGTATGTTAGGTGAATCATACCAGATTGCACTTACCGTCTAATAACTCAAAAAACACCAACTTCGGCATTCACTAGAAATGAATCCGTCCACTATTATTCATTAATTAAATAGATTCTTAGATATGAATAGCGCATTGCTTTTAAAGCAGGTTTCGCAAAGGGTTAAAAAAGGCTTCTTAAGTGAAGCCTTTAATAATAAATGCTACTTATCTTCAGAGGGATACATTTCCCAGTATTTATTACGTACATTAACAAGGCAATGGTCTGCTGTTTCTGAAGCGCCTTTGTCGCGGTTTACAAAGGCTTCTGCAACTTCATCCAACTTATCCGGTACCGTATTTAATGGTAATGCCTGCTTCAGGTTGGTGGTTACCAGTTCCTTTGCTTTATCATGATTAAGTTCAGTTCGGATGCTTGCATCTTTACAAATATCATCAACCTTACCATCAAGAATAATGTTTGGGATAGGTTCGTTTTCAACTTTATGTGTAGTATTAGCAGAGGAGCCAAAAGCGACTGACATCATCGCACACAGCAGAATATTTTTTAATTTCATAGTTCACTCCATTATGACTATTGATATCTACTTATGAAGTATTAGTTATATCATGTTTGCCGTCAAAACATAGAACCCACTGTTTTGACTTTAAACATATCATGCTACAACGTTTTTTTGCACGTGACTTTAGTAGGCATGATTTATGAGGTTTCAGCAGGACGTCAGATTGTTGTCGATCCAGTATTGATGCAAGCCTACCGTCCATTTCTTCGATAAGGCCGAAAGTAAAAGCGCTAAACCACAGCAGTTACCAGGAGTAAAAATTCGTATGGGATCTGGAGAACCGACTTTAACACTCATAATGAACTCCAGAATGTTGCCATGGCATAGACTATTTCTAAGCCTGACGATATCTGCTTCAGGTTTTTTACCAGCGTCTATCTTTGCCAACATATTCTTCTCGGCTGGAAATGACAGTAATTCTATCGGCATCCCTTCCTGCTTAGCCTTTCGCATTAAAGCGTTACTCATTACTGACGTACCATCTAAGTCCACCAGTACAGGAACTGACTGCTGAACGTTAACAGTTGATTTCAACTTCAGCGTAACCCTGAGTGATGTTTCGATCCCATTCAGAAAGCTCGTACAGGCCGGTAACCATAGACCATGATGCAGCGCCTCGGTTGCTTGTTTAAAAAACCAGTCAATCACGGGGACAGTGCAATGCTCATAATAGTGATTTACCTCGCTGAACCTTGCCATATAAGCATCGTACTCAGCCTGGTCTTCAGGAGATAAAAAATTTGGTGGGAGGAGCATCAGAATCCTTTCATCCTAGCTTGTATACCTTCTTCGTAGGCCAGCTCGCCATTATCGGTAAAAGATGGTTTTTGATGTTTATGATAAAGCTTAATTTTTCGTCAGGCTTGATAGCGTTACCGGAGAGATTTGATCTTTTCTCTTCAACTCGCAATACTGTTTATACATACAGTACAAGAATTCGAGTGTAGCTATGTCTGTTATCCTTGAGCACATTAGCAACAAGCCTTACGAAATGGCACCTTTTTTCAGTGATTTACTAAGCTGTGGAGTGATGAGTCCGTGCGCCGGGCATGAAGATAATGAATTAAATTTGCATGAATATGTAGTCCGCAACCGCCCCTCAACCTTCTTTGTCAGGGCGGCGGGCCTCAGTATGATCAATGCCGGTATCAATGATGGAGCAATACTGGTTGTGGATCGGTCTTTAACAGCACGACACGGCTCTATCGTCGTTGCGCTGGTGGATGGAGAGTTTACGGTAAAGATCTTACACACGTATCCTGAGCTGCTTTTGATGCCTTCTAATCCAGCCTATAAGCCGATACGTGTAAATCCTGAATCCCTTGAGATATGGGGCGTCGTCACCTTTGCACTGAATCAGTTCAGCCATGTACATGCACGTTGATATTAACGGAGCCTATGCGGCATTTGAGTGTGCGATGGATCCCAAGCTGTCAAAAAAGCCGCTCATCATAGCCAGCAATAACGATTCGTCCGTCATTGCAATGAATAAACTGGCTAAAAGCGTTGGTATTAAGCGTGGGACCCCAATTTTTAAGTGCAGGGATTTGATTCAGCAACACCGGATCGAAGTCCGGAGCTCTAACTTTACTTTGTATGAAGACTACTCAAATCGCTTCCATGAAACGCTGGAAAGCTTCGCGCCTCAATCGAGTCGATATAGCATAGATGAAAATTTCATGTTATTGAAAAACATGAACAAGATAATAGATTATGAAGATTACGGCCGGTTGATCAGAAGTACACTTCTTCATAATCTGTCCCTTACCTGTGGTGTGGGTTGTTCAAGCACCAAAACCCTCGCTAAATTATGCACCTATGCGAGCAAACGATGGGCAGCTACAGGCGGGGTTGTAGTTTTGACTGATCAGGCCAGGATCAGGAAGCTCCTGAGCCTGATCAGTACCAGAGAAATATGGGGTATTGGTCGAAAGATTAGTGAACGCCTGTCGGCTTTCGGGATCATCACTGCCGGTGATTTTTATAATAGCGACGTTCGCTTTTTACGTAAAAGCTTTGGCGTTGAAATCGAGCGTACCTGGCGGGAACTGCATGGCGAACCATGTTTCCGGCTGCACGAGTCTCCTCCTGTCAGGCAACAGATTATCGTTTCCAGAAGTTTTGGTCAGCGCCTTAATGAGATAGGCAAGCTACATGAGGCAGTTTCATTTTTTACCGCCCGGGCGGCAGAGCAGCTGCGCAAGGATGGCTCGTGGACCCGTCAAATCACAGTCTTCATTCAGAGTAGCAATTATGCGCAAGGTGAAAACCGCTACAGCAATTGTGGTATCGAGCCGCTTACCGCTACACAGGACACCCGCGATCTGGTTGATGCAGCCATGACCATCCTGAACCGCATTTACAGACCCGGGATAGCGTATGCGAAAGCAGGGGTAATGCTCTCCGCTATGACTGACGGCACAGAGCAACTCAGCCTGTTTGATACTCGCCCGGCCAGGCCTGGCAGTCAGGCACTGATGAAAGTTATGGACCGGTTCAATAAAGAAAAGCGCGGAGCTCTGTTTTTACTGGGGGAAGGCATTCAACAGGATTTTCGTATGAAGCAGGCCATGCTATCACCGAGATATACGACCCGCTGGGATGAATTACTCGTTGTAAAAGCGTAGCGGCCATGACCGGCATGGCCGTACTCATCAAATGTGAAAGTAACTTTAGGCCCCGCGAGCTTTTTCGATTGCGCCCTGCAAAGTTGCTGCGTCCATAGCCCCGGGGATAAATGTGGTAGTCGCCGCATTCGGCTTTTTCATATTCATAATGATGAAACCGGGTGTGCCGGTGATCCCGAGCGCTTCGCCCAGCTGCATATTGCCGGAGATCACGTTTTCATACCGGTTTTTTTCCCTGTCAGAAAACGTGCTGTTAAACCCTGACTTTTCCACCACAGTATTAAAGTCAGTGAGTTCGAATTTGCGTTGAGAGGTCATGAAGGTATGAGCCACAGCCATCAGGTTGTTGTGGTACTTACGATAGGCTTCAGCACCGAAATTCTGATAGACGTGCAGACCCGTAGCGGCCCCCATGGCAGATACAGGTTTTGAACCGGCAAAAATCGGGAATTCTTTAAAGAAGAATTTTACATCTTTGCTCTGATTCATTACCGATTCAACAACAGGTGTAACCCGCATGCAGTAAATACACTGATAGTCGAAGAACTCGATTACCGCGACGTCGGCGTCATCAGGGCCGATGTTTGGCGTCTCCTTGGTATCCAGCAGAGCTGGCGCATATGGAATTATTCGTTCCACTGAGGCACTCACGTTCTGATTTTCCAGCGCCTTACCTGCTTCCACTAAATAATGGGGATTTTTTACCAGGTAAGTAGCGGCAATTTTGCCAATTTCTTCCTCACTGAGCACCTTCGGTTTAAAATAAGTTGCCGTGATTAACGCCGAGGCAGCGGTAGCAATAACCGCAGAAATTAAAATCGTGGCCATCGGTTTTAAATAAAATTCTTTAGACATAGCTACCTTTATGCTTTTCAGCCTGTTAGTTATTAACCTGCGATGGATTATACTGGCCCGGTAAATCGGAATTATTCGTGAAACAATGCTTTTTGGAGATTAAAGGATGATTAGGCAGGGCTTTATACTCACAACCGCAATGCTTTTGAGTGGATGCGGATATCATTTCGCAAACCAGGTAGATGCGTACGATCTAATGCCTCGTCCTGTTACAAATAAAAGGTTTCAGATAGTCCCTCCGGACGAAAGTATTCAGTCCAGAATGTTTTCAGGCCGTTTTGCTGATGGATTAGCAAAAAAAGGAGTCATTATTTCCACTCACCAGCCAGATTATGTGCTCAGGTTCCGAATCAGCAGCTCACAGGAGAACATGCAGTATAGCGAGCAGCTTCTTACTGGGGTGACAGGCTACGTTGTAGATAAAAAGACAACGAGAACTGACAAGCATGGCGAATTGCATACTGACTATGACTACAAGCCAGTCGATGGGGTAATAGGCACTGAGACGATGTCGCAGATGCACTATATGCGACAGCTGGATGTCGAGGTATACCCGTCAGCGAAAGGAGCAAAGCAGGTTCTGAAAGTGAGTATGCAAAGCAATGCACCTGTGCCGTCAGACAGCATTGCTTATTCAGCAATGATCGACGCCTTTACTGATAAATTTGATGCGCCGCTGCGTTCCGGAAATTATGTTGCACTGATCCCCTGGAACTGAAAGCAGACGGCGGGAAGAGAATGTTCAAAAGTGACTTTTGGACACGCACATTAACGTGGCTATCGCCCTCCCCCATTAAAATCATAAAGTCGGTAAAGATCGCCCATCGTGATGGAATTGGGCTTATTAATGAACAGATACTGTAACTGTTCTTTATGTTGAGTACTGGCAGCTGCATTCATAAGCACTTCCAGGTAGAACTTGTAGCCTATGCTTCGCTCTGAATACATATACTGGAACTGCATCAGTAAAATGCCTGACATAACATACAACAGCAGCAGACTGAGTAATACAGTGCTATCAGGCTGTTCCAGTGCCATACTGACATACCCTGAACCCAGAATGCACAGAAGCCACCCCGTCATTAGAGCAGGCACCCTACGACTCAGACGTTTATAACAACGTTTTATTACGGGATCCCGGAGATACTTTTTGTCAGGTATCCCCGTTGCTCTGATGACGAAGCTACTGAGTATCGACATCTTTTTTCCTTCTGGACGCTCTCAGTCAATAAATCAGGCCAGGCGCTCATTGAAAGCTACCACGAGCTGCGAATCGGGATTTTTTACCAGTTCGGGCCGGATAACTTTTAGTTGCCTCGTTGGGGCGAGCTCATCTGTAGGCCTGATGGTGGTATTACCCGGCCCCTTGCGGGTACTGTCGGTGTTTACCTTGAGCTTTTTATTTCCCAGGTAGCTTTCCATCTTTTTAGAGATGGTGTCACCTGTGGTCGCAACACCAGAGAGTTCCTTTAGATGTTCACCTTTATCCATTTGTACCGATGACATCAGAAATCCGATTCCGGGATCGTTTTCCGTTCCACAGGCTCCGTACTGACATTGTGCAGCGAAAACGGGCTGTACACCTACAGCAACCAGCATTAACGTACTCAGTAAAGTAGATTTCATACACACCTCTTACAGTCGGAAAAGTTACTTTTGCGCAGCGCCCATTTGGGTCACCAGGTTTTCCGGGCTCAGCCACCCCGTAAATAACTGCGGTTTGCCGCTTAGTGTCACCATGGTAGGAGTACCTTGCAGCGGGATTGTTGAGGCCACCTGGAAATGCGATTTGATAATGTTTAAGCAAGCCTCATCAGGACGTCCTTCCGGGATAGTTGAAACCGGATTCATCGCTGCATCCAGAGCTTCGTTTGGCTTTGCTGAACACCAGATTTTGGCCATGTTCCCGGCTACTACCGAGTTCAGTCCTGCACGTGGGAATGCAAGAAACTTAATCGAAATACCGGCATCAAGATAAGACTTCAGATCATGATGCAGTTTTTGGCAGTATCCACAGGTTATATCGGTAAAGATAGCAAGCCGGTATTTTTCGTTTGGTGATTTGTAGTCGATGGATTTTGTTTTGGATGCGAATTCCCGGACGCCCATTAAAATGGCCTGCTCAGTGGTGTTTACCACATCTTTACCTTTCACGTGGAATAAGCTTCCGGTAAAAATGTAATCTCCGTCTTTGCTCACGTAACTTACCCCCTCCCTGGAAATCACCGTAAAAATATCTTTTACTGGCGAGGGTTCGACGTGCTCGATTGAAAGCCCAATGGCTTTGAGCTTATCCCGGGCTGCATCTGGCAGTACCATTGTATTAACCGGCTCGGCATTCATCGTGAAGGCGGTACTTAATGAAAGAAGTAATACCGATGCCTTAATAATTTTTTTCATTTCCGCTCCTTAAATCGAGCACTAATATTATCACGCCCCAAAATTCCAGAATTTTGCTTAAACGCTTAAATCAACGGGTAAAGCCGAAAGAAAGTCGATAGATATATGGGAGAATAGATAAAACGTAGATTCAGTGGAGAAATCGTTGTGTTTACACCACCAGCAGATGATGTGAAACCTATTCCCGTTCCTGATGAGATTTACACTCAGTGCATTACGGATGCCGCCCGCTACTTCGGAATTGATGCTGAACTGGTTTTTACGTTGTTTGACAATGAAGGCGGTAAGGTTGGTACTTTCAGCAGGAATACTAACGGCACTTATGATATTGGCCCAATGCAGATCAACTCATCCAATCTACCTGAAATAAAAAAGCATTTCCCGACGGTAACGTGGCGGGTTCTGGCTTACGATGCTTGCGCAAGTTTCTGGGTTGGAACATGGTGGCTCTATAGAAAAATTGTTGATCGCAAGGGCAATGTGTTTGAAGGGATTGCAGATTACAACAGCAAAACCCCAAAGGTACGTGCAAAGTACATATTTAACTTCATGGTAAAGTACAATCGCCGGATCCAGCAGCGTAACGGGATGGGTGAGCTTTATCAATGGACCCAGCAACCTCCTCGATACAATGGCCATATAGCTAAAAATGTCCCGGAGCAAAACCCGACTCCTGTTGTTAAATAAATACAACCCGATATTACAGAAGATCATCGAGTGGCTTGGGTAAACCACCACAAATATTTCACACTGACTCAGGAGTAATATATTGTCTTCTTCTGCAAGAAATTTATTTAAGATTCTCTCTTCTTTCTTGATCCAGAAAAACCCTCATCATGAAGAAGTATGTGTTCATGAAGAAACAACAGCTGGTTTATGGGCCCCTCTCCCTGATTCGCATGTCGTGCTTTTCTTAGATTTCGATGGGGTTTGCCACAGGTGTAAAAATGAAACCTTTGAGCGAATGCCACTGTTAGAGAAATTGCTGGATAACTGCCCTGCCATGGTGATTGTTATCTCCAGCTCATGGCGTGAGTGCGCTAATACAAGTTATCTGAAATCTCTGTTCCGGGTGCCTTATAGAGACAAAATCATAGGTGCAACCGGTTCGGTATATTTAAAACACGGACAGACTGGTGTGCGGGCTGCCGAGTGTGAGGACTTTGTCTTTTCACATCGAGTTAAAGCATTTATCTGCCTTGATGACGACGAATCATTATTTCCGGCCGGTTATCCGCATTTGCACAAAACCGATTATTACACGGGCCTCACCGAATCTGACCTTGCAGCTCTTAACGCAAGGTACCATCAGCTCATGGGACGCTGATGAACAAAGTAACTTTCCTTTTACCCTGTCACTGCTGATCTCGTACGCCCATCCACTTTAGGATTGATTGTTTTATACCATACGCAATAATGTCTCATATGAATTCGACAAGAAAGGGACATTATGCTGCATCACTGTCAGGCTAAGTCACTGGATGACATATACCTTGAGGATATTCCCCACATCATACATCCGGCCACGGCGGTACATGACCTCGAAGATACCGCCCTGCCAAACCGGATTATTCAGGAATGGAATTTACCGCAGGGATATACACAGTTTGTCAGCCGGTATCACCAGTTCCACCATCAACGCCCCTGGCTCGCTTACCGCGATACGCTTGACGACATCAGATACGGTAAGATCGTTCTGCTTAGAAAAGACATAACCGGCAATGCCGGGCCGGGGGTTATATCAAATGGCAACCTACGCAATGACCTGCCCCTGTCCCTCTTTACCCGTCTGCGCGATATCATCTCTCGTCAGTTGAAACGCCCGGGGTATTACGTTCGATCAACGACACCAGCACAGCACGCCCAATCAACAAAAACCATTAATTCCAAAGCGGCTGGTCGTCTTCTCGCAGCTGGCGGGCTTTATAATGGAAATGTGGAGGGATTTCGACATACGGCTGAACAACTTGGCGGCGAAGCTGTTGAAGGCTATGACCAGGTATTGAACGAAACAACTTCAGGTATGCTGGTTGCAGCGGCTTCACTTCTGGTTATCCGAAATCCAAGGTCTGCGGATGAATTGACAAGTTATCTCGGCAAGTACAAAAAAGCACACGTTTTGCTCGATGATATGAATGTTAGCGAATTGAACTACATGCGCCGAGACAGAGCTGAATATTTAGCTCTCCGTGGACAATTCAACAATACTGTACGCCCTAACTTCCTTAAATCACTTTCAGACCACCCAGATGCCCTGGCTACGTTTGAACCTAACGATTTGATGAAACTTGCAACAGGCAAGGTCCCCTCTGGGTGGCAGGTTCACCACAAGATCCCTCTTGATGATGGTGGCACAAACGCTATAGACAACCTGGTACTTATTCAGAATTCACCATACCATTCAGCACTGTCGAAAGCACAATCCATCATTACGAAGGATCTACCGTATAATTCAAGCACCAAAGTTCTATGGCCATCGCCGAACGGTGTTATCTACCCGGTAGGAAAGTAAGAGGCGCTCATGAAAGATTTAACTCAACTACTCAGCAGCTTAAAGAGGTTGATGGTTGCAGATCACTACCCTTTAGCCAGCCCGGTAGCCCCGGAAGTCTTGAAAGACTTAATCTGCAATCCGCCTCCAGTGGAGTGGGCAGATCACAAAAAGAGCGCCTATATAGATATACAGAAACTCATTAAAACCAGGCTTGATTATGCCCAAGTGTTTAATGCTATGGATGGTTTTGAGTACAACGGACTTACGTTTTATAACCTTGTTCAGGCAGAGAACGAAAATCTATTGTGGTCAAATATTTACATACGCAACTTTGAAGCACGAGACAATGAAATCTACGTTGACCCAAATCTCACTGATAAGGTGTTAATCGGAGAAGATGGCATGTCACTTTTCGCTTATAGTTTTGCAGACGACTGCTTTCAGATAAGAGACAAAGCATCTACTGATTATGTTATTGAATCTCATACAGAGTTTGATAGATTTTTGTCTTCACTGATTCAAACCGTCAGTTGAATGTTCCGCAAGAGCGGTACTTCTGAAAAAAAGGCCGCAAACACATACTTTGCGGCCTTAATTGTTTAGCAGTAATTTACAATCTATTGATAGTCATTTCAGGAGGTTATATTCAACCTCCCTTATTTTTTATTTTCATTAAGCCACTGATCCGCTTTATCGACACGTGACTGGTAAGGCTCATTTGTGTTGCTCAGCTCTGACTTCATGTACTGAATGAATTCATCTGCTTTCTGAGGCCCAAAGCGTGGGTCATCCGTCAATTGCTGCCGGATAGCCCTTTCAGAGTTCTGCGCTGCATTCGCATAAGTCGAAACGCCGTCGCTGCTAATACTCTGATACCGGTCACTTACAGCTGCGACGCCATCAGACATCTGCATGTGATTAAGGACTTTACCCTGGAGAGAATCAGGCATATTTGCAGGGTTAGAGGCATCATTTGCTATCGATGTCTGGGTTTGAAGGATGCCCGCTCCCGTAAGCATCTCATTTACCGGTTTCGCCCCAACGCTGGTTAGCGTATCCGAAACAAATTGCTGGCCCCCGAGTAGCGCACCAGAAATCGCGCCCCGCTCAGTGTTGGCCTCTATCTTTTCCCCAACCAAGCGATCTGTGACGGTCTGAGTGCGGTTACCAACGAGACCACCGCCCGACCCACCTTCTCCCAGGTTTGCCCGTACGACTGACTCAAGTGAACCATCAGCTCTGTTATGAGTGTTGAAACTGCTATGGATGCTCTTAACGTCATTCATACTCCAGTTAACGTTATAGTTACCCAGTTCATTAAGGATCTTCTGGGTATCCGCTTTGAGCTGCTCTCTTTCGGCACCGGTAGCCATGGTGCTGGCACCATAGGTAAAGACAGCTTGCTGTGCCAATTCAGCTCGCTTATCGTCCCGGCTTAAGTTCGGGTTGTTGGCAACACGACTAAAGTAGTTATCAGTGTTATTAGATAAGCCACGAACTTGCCCGCTCTGATACATACTGTTCAAAGCAGTGGCTCGTTGATCCATTCCATCACCAACCACCCGACCTCCAACCTTTTCCAGATCGTTAAATGTGCCTTCTGCATTTCTGACATCCTGACCCGAATTGACGACTTTCTCTACACCCTGATTATTCAGTACAGGTCCATTCTTTTCGAGAGAATTAAGCACATTCCTTTCTTCATCAGAATAAGTGCGGCCCACGTTGTTGTTATGTATTCCCTGAATATCGCCTTTGCCCGCGTTATCAAGGTTATACGGAGTAAAGCCAGCTTCACTTTTTCCAGGGACATGCTGTGTCGCGTCCTGAGCGTTGGAGGAAAGACCGAGTTTAGCCTGCGAATCTACACTTCCACCCAGTTCCCCTACGCGTGACGCACTCATCACGCCAGACGTATTTACGCTGTCAGGAGTTCTATCCTGTGCCTGAGTGATAGTATTAATTCCTGACCCGTCACCTGAAATTCTGTCGAGCTGATTGGTGATAGGTAGCAGCTGCTGTGCATTACCACCGAAGTCGGAAACCAGACTTTTAAGCAGGCTGGAGGTTTCACGGAGATCCTGTTTATTACTTTCGGCCGTCTCTCCCCGGGCGGTATCAATCGCAATTTTTTGCTCACTGAAATCTCGGGTTGCAGCCACAAGCGCGTCAGTACGTTGAAGCTGCGATCCAAGCTGATTACTGGCCTTGAAGGTATCGTTATAGGAGTTGAATTTCTCCATAAACGCATTCTCATCCAGCCCATTCTTACGAGCAAAATTCCTTACATCATCATCACTGAAGTTTTTGTTGCGAATAGAATCGGAGAACCTGTCCAGGTTAATGCTTTGTTTAGAATCAAGGCTCATTCCACTATTGGAGCTTGCGTTAGTCGAAACCGATGTAGAAATATTTTGCGCCATCGTCTGTGTCGCCTGGTTCATTTTCGACGATGCTTCTTTAAACGCATTAGTATTGGATATCTGATCGCTGCTTACCTGAGACGCCGCTTTACTGAACTGGTCAGTTAACGCAGAATCCTGGCTAAGCTGATTCGTGATTGCTTTTGAAAGGTCATTTGAAAGCGAGTCACTGCCTGTATTGGTCTTAGATGCACCGCTACTCAATTGCCCTGCTACAGCCGCTTTCAGCCCGGCTCCATTGCCAGTTCCAACACCTCCATTAAGCCCAGCGTTGAGAATAACATTTGAAGCAATGCTGGCCATCTGAGACGCACTCACCCCATGTTTCGTTGCAATACCTTCTGCTACAGAGGCACCAATCTTATCCGAGATCTGCTTCATTGTTTGCAGGTTGGTTGAGAACTGCTGGCTCGACTGTCCTGACCTTCCAATTTCGCTCATCTGACTGTAACCAGCCTGGAATGAATTACTTGCCGCACTCATAACTGATGAGGTTACAGCTGATCCTTGTCCCTGGCTGTTAGCGATACTTGAACCAGCATTCCACATTCCAAGACGGAAATTACTTGAATCAACTGCGCCGCCATCGCTGTATCCCTGACCGGTACTGGTTAAGGCGGTTCGTGTCACGTCACCAAATGAAGATTTACCGCTGTTAGGGCCATCCCATACTTTGGGCGTTACATGACCAGTATCCACCGGCGCATCGGGGGTCACTCCCTTAACCGCATTCATCATCGGGTGAATCGACTGTGTCATCAGGAATAATGTGAGTACCGGAATCAGAGCATAGAGGGCGGAAGCAACAGACAGGTATGAACTGTATGTTTCCGCAAGCCCTGGGAGTCCCATCCACGTGACGGCATTATTCTGGCTGTTGAGGGTGCTCCAGGTATCCAAGTCGGCCGTCGCGACTTTCTTCACATACGCGTTGACCATTACTGCCGTAAGCGGCCACATATTCACGAAGAGGATAAGTTGCAAATATTTCGCCGCAGCGGCAACACCATTACCACCTAACGCCAGCAGCATAAGCAAAGCAAATGGAGCAACCATATAAGCAAACATTTCAAGGAATGCGATTGCTGCTCCCGACAGTTGTAACCACAACTGGCCCTGTGAAGCCATTGTGTTGGTTCGCTTCAGAGAAGCCTCAAACAACTGCATATCGGAAGCCAGACCGAGTGGGGTCTTATATTTGCTTGCGCCATTTCTGAGCTCATTCATAATGAACAGGTTCAGGGTGGCGTCATACGAACCAATAGCCTTACCGTACATACCATTTGCTGACGCCATAACATCAGTAAAGCTTGCGCCGGTAGGTGCACCATTTGCTTCGTCTGGAGTAAGGATGCCGTTTGTCTGTCCTATAAGGGAAATAGTCTGGCGAGCTTCAGCTGTACTGGTAACCTGTTTCACAGTTGACCAGACCTCATCACACGTACCAGATTTTGAACCGTTAGCGCCAACAATACTGGCAGAGGCATTCTTCAGTGCGCCTTTCATCGCCTGATTAATCCGGTCCATGCTATCTGCCAGATTAGCTGAGAAAATATCGTTAAAAATAGTTTCTTTACCGGCAATATTTGCGCTTGAGTTTTGGGTAGCCTTCAGGCAGTTGTATGCAAGAGACTGAACGGTAGCACATACGTTCATTGGCCCTAGCCCGCTGGCCGGTTCAGGAAATGCGGAACAGTAGCCCTGGCTATCGCCGCCCCATTGCAAAAACTTCACGAATCGGATCATCGGACCGAGGGTGATGTCATCGTCCAGAGTTGTTGCAGACAGGTCCACCGGAGAAAGCGGATCAAACGCTGTTTTATAATCCTTCAGCAAACCCTGGCTTAAGTTAGTGGTGACGGTTGCCATCGCAGCAATAAAAATTGGAATTCCGTCGACGTTTCTGACCTCTCCCGACTTTACAGATTCAATAGTTACATCCACTCGAACCATTGCCATCATGAAAAGGATCAACCCCAAAAACCAGGAGAAAAACGGTAATTCATTTTTGGTCGGAGCCTGAAGCCATAGCCACGTTTTATAGAATAGGCTCACACCTGCTACAACGGCGGCCGTGGTCAGGAACTCTTTTACACCAGTATATTGAGAAAAGATCAGGGCAATACCGGTAAAAGCCGACCAGACAAAATCAATATCACCCAGGGTATATATGTTGTAATCCATGTCAGACCTCAGTTACGTGTGCCACGAATACTTTCAGTGAAAGCCTTCCGTTGCAGGCGACGGTTATCCCAGGTTGAAATGACGTCCGAGCTGGTACCGACCTGGCTGTGCGATAGCTCATAGGCGGCTTTAACCTGTTTTGAGAGATTGTCTGTTAATCGGTTGAGATCATCCCTTTTACCCGACAGCGACTCACTCGGTATGCTCATGGTTGAAATTTTGGCCTCAACCTGGCGCAACATGTTGATTACGAGGCTCGTCGCAGCAATAGTGCTGATGTCCTGAATGTATGCGTACCCTTCCGGTGCTTCGAATGTTTGCAAAGAGTCGATAATGGTCGGGATGCCGATATAGGAGATAATGCGTAATTCATCATCTGAAACACGAACGTCGTTGATGATTTTTTTCTGTACGTTTAAAAGAAGATCAGAAATGGTATCCTTCAATCCCTTAAAACCACCGTCATTAACTTCTGACATGACAAGGCACTGAGCCTTTCGTGGGGATGATGGATCTGGTGCCGGAGAACACTTGAGCATTTTAATTGATCCGCCAGCTGGTGGCCCCATGATGTAATCCGTGACAGTCATGGTAGACGGGCGGACTTCCATTCCCGCTTTTTCGCCTTTGCTATCCCAGTTGATAATGACAGTACCTACGAGAGACATAAGTTGTTCTGCCAGTTTATAACCGGATAACTCCGTTACCCCTCCGATGTTCATCGTTCCCTTATCAATATCCATGAACGACATATAGAAGAGGTTACCACTGAATTTTTCAGCGAACTCTTCGGGATCCTTTGCTTTAACCTGAGAAGTGACAGCTTCAGGTGACTTTGTCATCGATGAGCCAAAATCAGGAATAAGACCATTAATCGATCCCAGAATTGAGGCTGGTCCAGAGCTAACTGAGTTAGCGAACTGGCTTGGCGTACCCACGTTTTCAGAAAGGAAAGAGTAAGTTGCATTGCATGAATCTTTCGCAAATTTATTTAGCGCTTGCAGTTTGTTTTGGATGTCATTAATCGTTGCAGCACAGTCAGCACAAATAGCTGAAACAGCAACGTTAAAAGCATAGATAGCCGCACCCTGGGCAATACCACGGGCCACCTGCACAAGCTGGTCCCCGTTGATCATGCTGAAGGACCCAAGAAAAACGTCAATACCGTTACAACCGACAGAAGCTTTTGGAAACGACATGGAAACAAGGTTGGTATTAACGTTTGTTGTTCGGTAAGACATTGACCCGCCAACTATGCCTGTACGGGTTGCTGTGGAAAAGGTGGCCGGGCTGGTAGACGTCATCATGCCATTGAAAATGTTACGCATTGCGTTGTCTGCATTTGCAGTCGGGGCTAAAATTGCAGCACAAACAGAAAGAGACAAAAGTAACTTTTTGAAGTTGAAAACGGCATTACTGCGCATAAGTGCCTCCAAAACTGCCGCCAGCATTGAGATAATTGACCGGATCGGCCGTAGGCATGTCATAGCCTTCGAGTTTTTGGTCCATTATTTTTTGAAGTAGGAATGGGTCTGATTCCATTTCGGATTTATTAACGGTAATAACGCCATCATCGCCGATGGTATATTGCCTTTTAATATCTAGAGTTGACTGGAACGAAGCGTCATCGATCAGATTCATGCCCTTCGCGGCAAGTATAATAGTGTTCTTTAATTCATCAGCGGAGATCATGCCTTCACTAATGCGCTGAGCTGATGTCCCATCCTTTGAAACCAGGAAAATTGTAGGTACCTCTCGAATTTTAAATTGATCAATAATTTGTGCGTTGGGGATGTTAAAATCCTGAAAAAGGCCATTATGCAATGGCCTTCCATCCATACTGATTGGAAGAATATCTACCGAATAATAGTTCTGCATAAATTGAAGTATTTGGCTTTCTTCGTGGCAAAACTGGCAAGTACTCTGGAAAAAGAAAAATAAACCTGACTTAGTAAAGATATCTTTCATTACCGTTTGCTGATTTTTTTCAACAACAGTGCGGTGAGCATCCAGTGCCACCTTTTCCACTGGTTGCCTGCGTTTTTCAGACATCATCGGGTTTTTAAGAAAATAATCTTTTGATTTGTCAGAAAAACGCGTACTGATATCCAGCATTAACCTTTGCGCCGTGTAATAACGTGATAGATTTTCTGCGGTAGGGTTATCCATTGCCTGCGTTAACAGTCGAGGCATATTCTCTTTTAGCCATTTTGAATTTAAATCTACCATTTCCTCTTTTGAAGGAGAGCTAGCAGCACCGGTTGGTGGCAAAACCTCTTCTTCTTCAGCTTCGCTTTTTTTAGCAGGATCGTCATACCAGAAGAAACCCTTCTTATAAGCCTGGCCAGATACAAAGGGCGTATCTTTTATTAGGGGTTGCTCAGGGCTGGCGTGGGCACCAGTAATTACCAAAGACATAAGCAAAACCATCTTTGAAGGCGCTAATGCAATACGAGTCATAGACCGTTCTCCTTTTCTGATGCGGTTATGATGGCATACAAAAAAAAGGTTAGAGCTCGTATAGCATGGTCGTTTTTATGTTGAAAAGGACGGAAAAGGAGTGCTGACTAAGAAGATAGTCTCGGTGATGGAAAGATCATCCATCTTGCACGTTGTCAAAAATCCGGTGTAACAAAAACATGGTTTTATCGAATATCTAAAAGCAAATATTGCTTTGAAAACAGGTGTATTTAGAGCTGAAAAAAATCATCACAAGTAATGCTGTTTCTATATTTCAAAAAAGGAATAGCTAAGGATCAAAGAAGCGAACTTAGACAAGAATATAAAATATATTAATTGAAAGCGATTAAGAAGTCGTCATGCATAGAAGGTTTTGAGAACCTAAGTAGTTTTACGTTTTCAACAGAAAAAAAGGTGCACATTTTTGGAACGAAGAAAAACTGAATAAAGAAAAATCAAATTATATCTTTACTTGTCAAGAGTTGATATTTAAGTTGTAACTAATATTTGATTGTAAAGCAAACAACAGAATTTGACTTAAGTCAATATTTAGATTCAGACAAGGCAAGTTTCGCGATATCTTTTTTAAATTTAATCTAATTCTTCTTGAGAATACCTCTCTATGGCTGAAGCAGTTGAAGATAATCTGCAACGTGGACAATGAGCATCATTTGTCACTGGCACAATGTATGGGCGTTTACATTTTTCGCAGGCACCTAGTTCTTCAATTTCTTTCATAGAAGTAAGGATTTCTATTATTTTATTAACTTCCGGTGCGCATACAAAGTATCCCAGATTATGAAGGACACTCATTATTCGGTTGAAGTCAATTTGCCGAAAACTCGCTTCCGGATTTATTGGATCAAAACCAAAATAGTTAACTGCGACATCAATAACAGCAGAAAAGGCTCGGCGGTTATCTGTGCGTTTGCTCCAGCCCCGGATACCTTTTTTGAGTTTTGTTTTTGCACCAGGCTCAAAATCGATATTTTCAGCAACATGATTACCGTACAAAATTCGTATTGTATTTTTATTTGCCCCAAGCGACATAGTTCTTGCTGCTCGCAATAGAGCATTAGCTTTTGTTTGATCGACCTTTGCCATATCAATAATCCTTTAACATAACTTTATTTGTTAAAGTGTTGAACACATCCTGACGGTGACTGGTGAACATAGTGTCATAACGTAATAGTTCCATCAAATCATCACTAACTTTTCCTAACCGGATGTCAGCAGACAATTCATAAGCCCAGGCAAAAACTTTCGTTTTAAGTGAAACACTCTCTTCAATATGCCCTTGTGAGAAAGCAATTGTACGTGGGAAAAGAACGACATCGTTAATTGTTTTTAACGATGAATAACCAATGTCTTTAATAGCATCAGCTGTAGTTGGTTTTAAACCAAAGAAAATACTTACAAACTCTGGTGCGAGCATTGAGATAAAGAACACCTGCATAAAGTAGTCATTCTGTATATCAACACATTTAGAACGCAACTCATGAATCTTCTTGGGATTATAGATATCCACTGTACCATTCAGAAAAGTCACTTTTTCACCGGCATCGTAAATACCATAGTCAATATCATTTGTATCATATTCACGAATTACATTGGAATCACCGTCCAAGACCGCAGAAAAAAACCTCTCCCATGTAATTTCCTTTCCGAGTGTACGCGGAACCAAAAAACTACCTGGACGTGTTTCCACTTCAAAAGCTAAATCAGCGGCTGTACTAAATCCTTTCCCAAATAGGCGACGCTGGAGAAGAGGAGTCCCAGTTTGATATGCAGAAGATCCATGCACAGGCAATAACATTAAAAATGCACGGTAACTACGAATAAGCGAAATCTCAGTGCGGAAAAGTTTACCGAGTAAGCTACGAGTTAAATTATCAGATTCTGACATGTGCTGATTGTCCTTGCGCCATTACAATTGTTCAAATCTTCAACATGGATTTTTTGTTAGGTGTTCGGTAGGGTGAAAAGTAACTTTTAGTATTTTCTTAAGGCTTGAATAAGCCTTAAATCTATCCCTTCAACCACACCGCTTACTTGTAACACTTTTTAACCAAACTAACCAGAATTTTATCAAAAATTCCTGCGCATGCTAACGAAATGTGAAGCGATTAAAAAAAAACCTAAATCCAGCCCCTCCCAACGTTGGATTAGAATAACGACGTCTTTCACTGACCGTCATAAACTGACATTTTTACTTTTCATCAACCTCATGCTTACATAGGATCACTAAACAAAGAAAAGTGACCCTATGAATGCCTCACATAGGGTCACTTATGTTTGAAAAGTGACCCTATGTAATGTCGTCATAGGGTCACTTTTTATAAAAGTGTCACTATGGACAAAGTTCCATAGGGTCATTTTTTTTGGAAAAGTGGCACTAGATATATGTATAACTTTAATAGAGCAATGAATCGCCACGCGTTTAACAGACACCTCAGAGTCATTTAAGATGACTTAAAGAGAGGTGCCCATGAGCGGTAAGCGTTATCCTGAAGAGTTTAAAACTGAAGCA